>CAIVVS010000308.1 GCA_903909415.1 uncultured Pseudomonadota bacterium
CGGTGCCGGTGCGCGGCTCGTCGACCGCGAACATCGCGTCCAGCACCGGGTGCGGGCGGCCTTCGGGCGACAGCAGGTCGGGCGCCTTCTCGTCCAGCGCGCCCAGCATCTCGCAGCGCCACAGGATGGCGCGCGCCACGCCGGCCACGACGCTGGGCACCATCACGCGTTCTCCGCGCGGGGGCAGGGGCATTTCGAACGACGTGTCGCCGGGGGTCTTGGCGAGTGCTTCCAGCTTGGCCTTGAGCCAGGCGCGGTCGTTGGCGCGCATGTCCATGGACAGGGTCTTGGCCAGTGCCGCCATGCCGCGCGGCTGCTCGTTGCCGTTGACCCAGACCTCGAACGGGAAGGCGGCGTCGCGACCTGCGTCGGTACGGCCGTCCTGCTCGATGTGGCCGACGAAGAGGGCGAACTCGCCGCCCGGGTGGCGGATCATGTAGGTCCAGGCCGCGTTGCCCTCGGGCATGTCGGGCCGGTTCGGCCAGACCAGCGAGGACAGCACCGGCACCGGCAACTTGGCGATCGACAGGCGCCGGTTCGCCGGGCCGCCGTCGCGGTTCTCGCCGGGGGGAAGCTGCACGTCGCGCGGCTGCAGGTTGCCGGCGGGCGATTCATTTGCCGCCTGCAAGGACGGCTTGCTCGCCGTGGGGGGCTCGGGGGTCACGGACAGCACCGAACCGAGCACGCTATTGGGGCGGTAGGTCGCCAGCCCCTTCAGGCCGGCCTTCCAGGCCGACAGGTACAGGCCCTCGAAGTCCTCGTAGGGGTAGTCCGCCGGCACGTTCACCGTCTTGGAAATGGCGGTGTCGATGTAGGGCGCGACCGCGGCGACCATGGCCTTGTGCGCATCGGCCGAGATCTGCAGCGCGGTCACGAAGTAGGGCGGCAGCGTCTTGCCGGGCTCGCCTCCCGCCACGCCCTCGACCACGTCGTGCTTCACCAGGTGGTGGTACAGGCGCCAGGCGTAGTCCTCGACGTCGTACTGCTTGAAGCTGTCGTCGGGCATGCGCTTCTTGCGCGTGTAGGTCCAGGAGAACGGCGGCTCGATGCCGTTGGAGGCGTTGTCCGCGAAGGCGAGCGAGATCGTGCCGGTGGGCGCGATCGCCAGCAGGTGGCTGTTGCGGATGCCGTGCTCGCGGACCTTGGCCTTGATGCCGTCCGGCAGGCGCGAGGCGAAGTTGCCGCCCGAGAGGTACTTGTCCGCGTCGAACAGCGGGAACGCGCCGCGCTCGCGCGCGAGCTCGACCGAGGCGAGGTAGGAATCGTCGCGCATCGCCTCGGAGATCTTCGAGGCCATGTCGCGCGCCGGCTGGCCGTCATAGGCCAGGCGCAGCATGATGAGCGCGTCGCCGAGGCCGGTGAAGCCCAGGCCGACGCGGCGCTTGTTCATCGCCTCGGTGTGCTGCTGTTCCAGCGGCCACTGCGTGACCTCGAGCACGTTGTCCAGCATGCGCACCGAGGTCCCGACCACGTCGGCGAAGGCCTCGAAGTCGAATTCGGCGCGTTCGGTGAACGGCTCGCGCACGAACTGCGTGAGGTTGACCGAGCCCAGGCAGCAGCAGCCGTAGGGCGGCAGCGGCTCCTCGGCGCAGGGGTTGGTCGCCTCGATGGTCTCGCAGTAGTAGAGGTTGTTGTCCTGGTTGATGCGGTCCAGGAACAGGATGCCCGGCTCGGCGTGGTCGTAGGTCGAGCGCATGACCTGGTCCCACAGGTCGCGCGCCGGCAGCGAGCGGTACACCCACATGCCGTCCGTGCGCTGGTAGGCGCCGGGGGTGTCGGCGGTGGGGCGCGCCTTGTGCACGAGGTCCACGTTGCCGTTGGACTCGACCGCGCGCATGAAGGCGTCGGTCACGCCCACCGAGATGTTGAAGTTGGTGAGCTCGCCCTGGTCCTTGGCGTGGATGAATTCCTCGATGTCCGGGTGGTCGCAGCGCAGCACGCCCATCTGCGCGCCGCGCCGTCTGCCGGCGGACTCGACGGTCTCGCAGGAGCGGTCGAACACGCGCATGTAGGACACCGGGCCGGACGCATGCGACTGCGTGCCCTTGACCAGCGCGCCCTTGGGACGGATGGACGAGAAGTCATAGCCCACGCCGCCGCCGCGGCGCATGGTCTCGGCGGCCTGCGCGAGCGCGGTGTAGATGCCGGGCCGGTCGTCGATCACCTCGGTGATGGAGTCGCCCACGGGTTGCACGAAGCAGTTGATCAGCGTCGCGGCCAGCGGCGTGCCTGCGGCCGAGTTGATGCGGCCCGCGGGAATGAAGCCGCCTTCGAGCGTCTCGAGGAACTTCCTTTCCCAGAACGCGCGCTTGGCTTCCGGTTCGAATGCGGCGAGTGCGCGCGCCACTCTCGCGCGTACTTCACCGATGCTGAGTTCATCGCCCTTGGCGTATTTTTCCTGCAGGACTTCGATCGAGATCGGCTGGCCTGGCAGCTGCGCGATGATTTCCGCGATGGCCGCGGACGAATCATCGGAATTTGTTGTAAGTGGCTGTTTCGCAACAAGTTTCATCAGTCTTTTTCTCCCGTTATCCATTTAGCATACCCCCCCGCGAGGCGCCGTGGAAAACAGCTTTCGGATCAACCCCCTGCGGGATTGTCGGCGCCGCCCGTGTAAGCTTTTTCCGTGCCGCCCGGACCAATCCGGGCGAGCCTTGCCACACCGCGCCGCACCGCGCGCCAACCCGCCAAAGGAACCCAAATGGGCCTGTTTTCACGCTCCACCGCTGCGTCCGGGACCGAAAAAGGCCCCGACACCCCGCCTTCCGGCCGGGAAATCGCCACTTTGGGTGGCGGCTGCTTCTGGTGCCTGGAGGCGGTGTTCGACCAGCTGGACGGGGTGGAGTCGGTGGAATCCGGCTACATGGGCGGCCATGTGGACAACCCGACCTATGAGCAGGTCTGCGGCAAGCGCACCGGCCATGTGGAGGTGGTGCGCCTGACCTTCGACCCGGCCAAGGTGAGCTTTCGCGACATCCTCACGGTGTTCTTCGTGATCCACGACCCGACCACGCCGGACCAGCAGGGCAATGACGTCGGGCCGCAGTACCGCTCGGCGATCTTCACCCACGGCGAGGGGCAGGCCGACGACGCGAAGGCCGCGATCGCCGACATCACGGCACGCAAGCTGTATGACGCGCCCATCGTCACCGAGGTGCGCCCGGCCGAGACGCTGTGGGTGGCCGAGGGCTACCACCAGGAATATTTCGAGCGCAACCCGAACCAGCCGTACTGCATGTTCGTGGTGAACCCGAAGGTGCAGAAATTCCGCAAGCACTTCCAGGACCGGATGAAGAAGAAGGCCTGAGGCGGTCCGCAGGACGGCCGTACGACCAAGGGGCGCGGAAGACGATTTTCGGGCCCCTTGTTTTTGTTTTCATAATTCGATTATCATGGAATCATGAAAACGAAAACGGAATCCGGGTTGCAACCCGAGCTGGCGGTCGAGTCCCTGCTCGCGCTGGGGCATGCGACGCGCCTGGCGATCTTCCGGCTGCTGGTGCAGACCGGACCTACCGGCCTGGCCGCCGGCGAGATTGCCGCCAGCCTGAAGCTCGCGCCCGCGACCCTGTCCTTCCACGTGAAGGAACTGTCGCGCGCCGGCCTGGTGAGCGCGCGCCAGGACGGCCGCTACATCTTCTACTCGGCGGCCTTCGACCGCATGAACGAGCTGGTGGGCTTCCTCACCGACAACTGCTGTGCGGCCGACGGCGTGTCCTGCCTGCCGGCGAAGTCCTGCGCGCCCGCGTCTCCCGTCCGGCGTCCCGTGCCTGCCAGGCGCCGTTCCTGAATCCACGCGGCAGCCGTCCCTGCAATCGTGGCGCCGCCCGGGCCGCCACCCGAGCCGCCACCCGAGCCGACACCCGAACCCGCATCAGAACCAACAGGACATCCCCGTGAACAAACCGTACAACATCCTTGTGCTGTGCACCGGCAACTCGGCGCGCTCCATCCTCGGCGAAGTGCTGTTCAATGCGCGCGGCGGCGGGCGCTACAAGGCCTACTCCGCCGGCAGCCACCCGGCGGGCCGGGTGAACCCGTTCGCGATCGAGACCCTGCAGTCGCTGCGCCTGCCGACCGAGGGCCTGCGTTCCAAGAGCTGGGACGAGTTCGCCCAGCCCGGCGCGCCGGAGCTGGATTTCGTGTTCACCGTCTGCGACAACGCCGCGGGCGAGGTCTGTCCGTTCTGGCCGGGCCAGCCGGTGACCGCGCACTGGGGGCTGGAGGACCCGGCGGCGGTGGAGGGCAGCGATGAGGACAAGCGCGAGGCCTTCCGCAAGACCGCGATGATGCTCAACCGGCGCATCGAGCTGTTCTCGGCGCTGCCGCTGGACAAGCTGGACCGCATCGCGCTGACCAGCAAGCTGGGCGAGATCGGGAAACACGGCGCATGAGCTCGGTTGCCGAAGGCGGCGCGGCCGGCGCAAGCCCCGCGCCGGCGGCGATGGGCCTGTTCGAGCGCTGGCTCACGCTCTGGGTGTTCCTGTGCATCGTCGCCGGCATCGCGCTGGGACAGTTGATGCCTGCGCCGTTCCAGGCGCTGGGCCGCATGGAAGTCGCGCGCGTCAACCTGCCGGTGGGCGTGCTGATCTGGGTGATGGTGATCCCCATGCTGCTGCGCATCGACTTCGGCGCGCTCGGCCAGGTGCGCCGCCACATGGGCGGCATCGGCGTGACCCTGCTGGTGAACTGGGCGGTGAAGCCCTTTTCCATGGCGCTGCTCGGCTGGCTGTTCCTGCGCCACGTGTTCGCCGACTGGCTGCCGGCCGAACAGGTGGACAGCTATGTCGCCGGGCTGATCCTGCTCGCGGCCGCGCCCTGCACCGCGATGGTGTTCGTGTGGAGCCAGCTCACCCGCGGCGATCCGTACTTCACGCTCAGCCAGGTGGCGCTGAACGACGCGATCATGGTGGTGGCCTTCGCGCCCATCGTGGCGCTGCTGCTGGGACTGTCGTCCATCATCGTGCCCTGGGAAACGCTGCTGGTGTCGGTGTTCCTCTACATCGTGCTGCCGGTGGGCATCGCGCAGCTGCTGCGCCGGCAGCTGCTCAGGCGCGGCGAGGGTGCGCTCGCGTCCGCGCTGAAGCTGCTGCAGCCCTGGTCCATCACCGCGCTGCTGGCGACCCTGGTGCTGCTGTTTGCCTTCCAGGGCGAGCAGATCCTGCGCCAGCCGCTGGTGATCGCGATGCTGGCCGTGCCCATCGTGATCCAGGTGTACTTCAACGCCGGCCTGGCCTACTGGCTGAACCGGCGCGTCGGCTCCGAGCATTGCGTGGCCGGCCCCTCGGCCCTGATAGGCGCGAGCAACTTCTTCGAACTCGCCGTGGCGGCCGCCATCAGCCTGTTCGGCTTCGAGTCCGGCGCGGCGCTGGCGACCGTGGTCGGCGTGCTGATCGAGGTGCCGGTGATGCTGAGCGTGGTGGCGATCGTGAACCGCTCCCAAGGGTGGTACGAAAAAGTACATTGAATCAGCGGGTTATGCTCCTGTAACGAGGATGGGCCCGGATGTCATGGGCGTGTAACACGGGCTGCCTACACTGCTTGGCATCCGCGGTGCCGGGAAGTTCCGGCCCGCCCGATCCGCCAGCCAACAAGGAGCCAATTCCATGTTCCAGCGCATACGACTCGCCGCCACGGCCGCTCTTGCCGCGGGCACGCTGCTCGCCCCTGCCGCGTTCGCCGCCGACATCACCGGCGCCGGCGCGACTTTCCCGTACCCGATCTACGCCAAGTGGGCCGATGCCTACAAGAAGGCCACCGGTACCGGCATGAACTACCAGTCCATCGGTTCGGGCGGCGGCATCAAGCAGATCACCGCCAGGACCGTGGACTTCGGTGCTTCGGACGCCCCGATGAGCGCGGCAGACCTGGAGAAGAACGGCCTGATCCAGTTCCCCGCCATCATGGGCGGCGTGGTGCCCGTGTACAACCTGAAGGGCATCGAATCCAGGAAGATCCGCCTGACCGGCGCGCTGCTGGCCGACATCTACCTGGGCAAGGTCAAGACCTGGAACGACCCGGCGATCGCGGCGCTGAACAAGGACGTGAAGCTGCCGTCCGACGCCATCTCGGTGGTGTCGCGTTCCGACGGCTCCGGCACCACCTTCCTGTTCACCAACTACCTGGCGAAGGTGAGCCCGGACTGGAAGAGCACGGTGGGCGAGGGCACCGCGGTGAAATGGCCCACCGGGGTGGGCGGAAAGGGCAACGAGGGTGTGGCGAACTACGTGGCGCGCATTGCCGGCTCGATCGGCTACGTCGAGTACGCCTATGCGAAGCAGAACAAGCTTTCCTACGCGGCCATGCAGAACAAGGACGGCCAGTTCGTCCTGCCCGACGACCTGACCTTCAAGGCCGCCGCGGCAGGCGCCGACTGGGCCAAGACCCCGGGGATGGGCGTGATCCTCACCGACCAGCCGGGCAAGACCAGCTGGCCGATGACCGGCGCCTCGTTCATCCTGATGCACAAGCTCCAGGAAAAGCCCGACAACGGCCGTGAAGTGGTGAAGTTCTTCGACTGGGCCTTCAAGAACGGCGAGAAAGCGGCGGATGAACTGGACTACGTGCCGATGCCCGCGGCGGTGGTGCAGTTGATCCAGGCCGAGTGGAAGAAGAGCCTGCGCGACCCCCAGGGCAAGCCGATCTACTGAGCTGTCCTGGCACCCGAGCCGGATCCCGGGATGGCCAAGGCCTCCCGGGACCTTTGATCTAGAATCCCCTCTTCGGAGCTCGCCTTGAGCGCCGTCATCCTGTCCCCCTCCGACAAAATGGTCGATCAGCAAGCCGACGCGCGCCGCGGCGACACGCCGCCCCCGCCGCGGGCCAGCAGCCCGTGGATGGACACCGCGTTCCGCGGCGTCACCAGGTTCTTCGCGCTGGTGGTGTTCTCCCTGCTCGCCGCGATCATGGTGTCGCTGCTCTGGGGCAGCTCGCTGTCCATCGAGAAATTCGGCTTCGGCTTCCTCTGGAGCCCCGAGTGGGATCCGGTCAAGGAAGAATTCGGCGCGCTGGTGCCGATCTACGGGACGCTGATGACTTCGCTGATCGCGATGGCCATCGGCGTGCCGGTGTCCTTCGGCATCGCGATCTTCCTCACCGAGCTTTCGCCCGGATGGCTCAAGCGCCCGCTGGGCACGGCCATCGAGCTGCTGGCCGCCATCCCGTCCATCATCTACGGGATGTGGGGCCTGTTCGTGTTCGTGCCGCTGTTCCAGATCCACGTGCAGCCGGTGATCATCTCCACCCTCGGGGCCGTCCCCGGGGTGGGCGCGCTGTTCGCCGGCCCGCCCATCGGCATCGGCATGCTCACCGCGGGCGTGATCCTGTCCATCATGGTCATCCCCTTCATCACCGCGGTGATGCGCGACGTGTTCGAGATCGTCCCGCCGATGCTCAAGGAGTCGGCCTACGGGCTGGGTGCGACCACCTGGGAGGTGGTCTGGAACGTGGTGCTGCCGTACACCAAGGCCGGCGTGATCGGCGGGGTGATGCTGGGCCTGGGTCGCGCGCTGGGCGAGACCATGGCCGTGACGTTCGTGATCGGCAACGCGCACCGCCTGTCGCCCTCGCTGCTGCAGCCGGGCAACTCCATCGCCTCGGCGCTGGCCAACGAGTTCACCGAGGCGGTGGGCGACCTGTACTACGCCGCGCTGATCGAGCTCGGCCTGATCCTGTTCCTGATCACCACCGTCGTCCTGGCGCTGGCCAAGCTGCTGCTGATGCAGCTGGCGAAGGGCGAGGGGAAGAAGACATGAGCGCCATCTCCGCCGACAACCCGCTGTATCGCGCGAGGAAGCGCAACAACGCGATCCTGCTGACCGCCTCCGCTCTGGCGCTGGTGTTCGGCCTGTTCTGGCTGGTCTGGATCCTCGGCACCCTGATCCTGCAGGGGGGGGCCGCGCTGATGCGCATATCGCTGTTCACCCAGATGACGCCGCCGCCCGGCGCGGACGGGGGGCTGGCCAACGCCATCATGGGCAGCCTGGTGATGGCGGGCATGGGCACGCTCATCGGCACGCCGGTGGGCATCCTCGCCGGCACCTACCTGGCCGAATTCGGCCAGCGCAGCTGGCTCGCGCCGGCGACGCGGTTCCTGAACGACGTGCTGCTGTCGGCGCCGTCCATCGTCATCGGCCTGTTCGTCTACACCATCTACGTCAAGCAGGTCGGCCACTTTTCGGCCATGGCCGGCGCGATCGCGCTGGCGCTGATCGTGGTGCCCGTGGTGGTGCGCACCACCGACGACATGCTGCAGCTCGTGCCCGGCAGCCTTCGGGAGGCGGCCTACGCGCTCGGCTGCCCGAGCTGGAAGGTGGTCACCATGGTCACCTACCGGGCGGCGAAGGCGGGGATCATGACCGGCATCCTGCTCGCGGTGGCGCGCATCTCCGGCGAGACCGCTCCGTTGCTGTTCACGGCCCTGAACAACCAGTTCTGGTCGATGGACCTCAACAAGCCCATGGCCAACCTGCCGGTGGTGATCTTCCAGTTCGCGATGAGCCCCTACGAGGACTGGCAGCGACTGGCCTGGGGCGGGGCGGCGCTGATCACCTTTGCCGTGCTGCTGCTCAACATCGTCGCCCGGACCGTGTTCCGGCAGAAGGCCTAGAGGACCCATGGAAACCCAGACCGCCACCGCAATGCCGGCAGCCAGCCGCGCACCATCCGCCAACGAGCATCCCGGCAAGCAGGGCATGCCGCGCCCGAAGATGCGGGTGCGGGACCTCAATTTCTACTACGGCGCCTTCCAAGCGCTGAAGTCGGTGACCCTGGACATCCCGGAGAAGACCGTCACCGCCTTCATCGGCCCTTCGGGCTGCGGCAAGTCGACGCTGCTGCGGACGTTCAACCGCATGTACGCGCTCTACCCGGAGCAGCGCGCCGAGGGCGAGATCCTCATGGACGGGGAGAACCTGCTCACTTCGAAGCAGGACGTCTCGCTGATCCGCGCCCGCATCGGCATGGTGTTCCAGAAGCCCACGCCCTTCCCGATGTCCATCTACGACAACATCGCCTTCGGCGTGCGCCTGTTCGAGAGGCTCTCCAAGGGGCGCATGGACGAGCGGGTGGAATGGGCCTTGCACCGGGCCGCGCTGTGGAACGAGGTCAAGGACAAGCTCAACCAGAGCGGCCACAGCCTGTCGGGCGGGCAGCAGCAGCGCCTTTGCATCGCGCGAGGCATCGCGATCAAGCCCGAAGTGCTGCTCCTGGACGAGCCGTGCTCGGCGCTCGACCCCATTTCGACCGCGCGCATCGAGGAACTGATCCACGAGCTGAAGAACGACTACACCGTGGTGATCGTCACCCACAACATGCAGCAGGCGGCGCGCGTGTCGGACTACACCGCCTACATGTACCTCGGCGAGCTGATCGAGTTCGACGCCACCGACACGATCTTCCTCAAACCCTCGCGCCGCGAGACCGAGGACTACATCACCGGGCGCTTCGGCTGACCGCGGCGCCCCTCATTCACGCCCTCATTCACGCCCTCAGTCACGCCCTCAGTCACGTCCCCAGTCATACCAGCACCCACGCCAGACCCGGAGCAACAGCCATGGCCCAGAACGACCACCTCTCCAAGCAGTACGACATGGACCTGGACGCGCTGCGCACCCGGGTGCTGCAGATGGGCGGCCTGGTCGAGTCCCAGATCCGCGCCGCCGTCGAGGCCTATTCGTCGGGAAACACCGCCGACGTGGAGCAGATCGTCGAGAACGACAAGCGCGTGAACGGCATGGAAGTGGCGATCGACAACGAGTGCAGCCAGATCATCGCGCGGCGCCAGCCCGCCGCCTCGGACCTGCGCCTGATCCTCGGGATCACCAAGACGGTGACGGACCTCGAGCGCATCGGCGACGAGGCCGAGAAGATCGCGCGCATGTCCAAGAAGATCCACGAGCGCGACCGGCTCAACCTGCCGCGCTTCGCCGACGTGCGCCACGCGGCCAACATCGCGCTGGAGATGCTCAGGAAGACGCTGGACGCCTTCGCGCGCCTTGACGCCAACCAGGCGGCCCAGGTGATACGCGACGACGCCGAGATCGACTCCGAGTTCCGCTCCGTGATGCGCGAGCTGATCACCTACATGATGGAAGACCCGCGCACCATCTCCACGGTGATCGACATCATCTGGATCGCCAAGGCCATCGAGCGCATCGGCGACCACGCCAAGAACATGGCCGAGTACGTCATCTACATAGTCAAGGGAACCGATGTCCGCCACATCAACGTCGAACAGGTCGAGCAGCGCCTGGCAGGCTGAGTTCCGGCCCCGCGTCCCGCCGTCCCTGTCCATGCGCGCCAGCATCCTGGTCGTCGAGGACGAGCCCGCCATCCAGGAACTGGTGGCGGTGAACCTGGAGCACGCCGGCCACCAGGTGGTGCGGGCCAGGTCCGCGGAGGAGGCCGACGCCGCGATCCGTGCCGCGCTACCAGACCTGGTGGTGCTGGACTGGATGCTGCCCGGCCAGTCGGGCGTGGCGCTCGCGCGCAAGCTGCGTGCCGACGCGCGCACCCGCGACGTGCCCATCATCCTGCTCACGGCGCGGGTCAACGAGCAGGACAAGATCGCCGGGCTCGAAGCCGGGGCCGATGACTACGTGACCAAGCCGTTCTCGCCCAAGGAGCTGATCGCCCGGATCAAGGCGGTGCTGCGCCGGCGGGCGCCGCAGCTGTCCGAGGAGGCGGTGGAGGTCGCGGGGCTGCTTGTGAACCCGGCGACGCACCGCGTCAGCGGCAACGGACGGCCGCTGGAGCTGGGTCCGACCGAGTTCCGGCTGCTGCACTTCTTCATCACCCACCCGGAACGCGTGTACTCCCGCGCACAGCTGCTGGACGAGGTCTGGGGCGACCACGTGTACGTGGAGGAGCGCACGGTGGACGTCCACATCCGGCGCCTGCGCGCGGCGCTGGAAGCCACCGGCCACGACAAGCTGGTGGAAACCGTGCGCGGCACCGGCTACCGCTTCCGCAACGCGTAGGACTACGCGGCCCTTCTCGGCCGCGGCGTTCCCCGCGGAAGCTCGCGGATTCCCCTGTCGGAGTGGTGCCTTGTGGGATAATCCGCGCGCCCCGCCGGATTGCCTCACCCCGTGCCCCCATTCCTTCCGCGCACCTTCATCATCCTCAGCTGCGCCGCGGTACTGGCGCTCGGGCTGGGCGCGGCCTCGCGTCCCAGCCACGGCTGGATGCTGTTCTGCCTCGCCCTGGCCTGGCAGCTGGCCTGGCACCTTCGCCACATCGCGCGCCTGGAACGCTGGCTGCGCAACCCGTCGCCGAACACCGTACCCGAGGGCGAGGGTCCCTGGGACAACCTGTTCGCGCTGCTCTACCGGCATGAGCGCGGCCGCATCTGGCGCGAACGCGAGCTGGAGAGAACGCTCGCGCGGTTCCGCCTCGCCGCGCAGGCGCTCACCGACGGCGTGGTGGTGCTGGACGCGGACAACCGCATCCAGTGGTGCAACGAGACCGCCGAGCGACACCTCGGGCTGAAGTTCCCCGGCGACGCCGGCCAGCCGGTCAAGCACCTGGTGCGCCAGCCCGAGTTCATCGCCTTCCTCGAGGGCGGGGAGTACGGCCAGCCGTTCCAGATGCACTCCGACCGTGCGGGCATGCTGCTGGCGATCCAGATCGTGCCCTACGGCGACCATGAGAAGCTGATGCAGGTTCGCGACGTCACCCAGGCCGACCGCCTCAACCGCATGCGCCAGGATTTCGTGGCCAACGTCTCGCACGAACTCCGCACTCCGCTCACCGTGCTCTCGGGCTTCCTCGAGACCATCCGCGAGCTGCGGCTGGAGCCCGAGCAGCGCAACCACTACCTGTCGCTGATGGCCGAGCAGTCGCGGCGCATGCAGAGCATCGTCGAGGACCTGCTGACCCTGTCGTCCCTCGAGTCCTCGCCGCCGCCGCCCGCGGACGAGCGGGTGCTGGTCGAGCCCATGCTGGCCACGCTGCTGGCCGACGCGCGCGCGCTGTCGGCCGGGCGCCACGAGGTCGAACTCTCGGCCGACGGCGCGATGGACCTGCTGGGAGCCGACCCGGAGCTGTCCAGCGCCTTCGGCAACCTGGTGTCCAACGCGGTGCGCTACACGCCTGCCGGCGGGCGCATCCGGCTGGAATGGCGCGCCGATGCCGACGGCGCGGCGTTCTCGGTCGAGGACTCCGGCATCGGGATTCCGCGCGAGCATCTGCCGCGCCTGACCGAGCGCTTCTACCGCGTCGACCGCAGCCGCTCGCGCGATACCGGCGGCACGGGCCTGGGGCTGGCGATCGTCAAGCACGCACTCACGCGCCATGAGGCCGTGCTGGACGTGGACAGCGAACCCGGGCGCGGCAGCCGCTTCACCGCGCGCTTTCCCGCGCGGCGCACGGTGCGGGCGCTGCCGCGCGCGCCGGCCGCCACCGACCACGAATACCATGGCCCGGCCGCGTGATGCGGGCCGTCCGCTGACAACCAGGAGGAATCACCATGCTGGGACGGCTCTTGCCGTTGGAGGGAAAGTTCTTCGACCTGTTCAAGGAACTCGGTGACGAGGCCGTGAACGCCAGCCGCGAGCTGCTCGCGCTGATGTCCAACTTCGACGACCTGGAGCGGCGCGCGTTCAACATCGAGACCATCGAGAAGCGCGGCGACAAGATCACGTACCACACCATCGAGCTGCTGCGGAAGACCTTCATCACCCCGATCGACCGCGACGACATCCACCAGCTGATCACGCGCATGGACGACATCCTGGATCTGATGGAGGACTGCGCGCAGTCCATCCACCTGTACGACGTGCGCAAGGTGACGCCCGAGGCGATCCGCCTGGCGGAGATCTGCGTGGACTGCTGCATGCAGGTGAGGGACGGCGTTTCGCAGCTGTCCAACATGGAGAACGCGCGCTCCATCCTGCAGATCTGCGAGAACATCGACCGGCTCGAGTCCGAGGCCGACCATGTCATGCGCTCGGCCATGGCCAAGCTGTTCCGCGACGAGTCCGACGTCAAGCAGCTGATCAAGCTGCGCACCGTGTACGAGCTGCTGGAGACAGTCACCGACAGCTGCGAGGACGTGGCCAACATCATCGAGGGGATCGTGCTGGAGAACTCCTGAGGCCCGGTTCCGGGACGACGGGAACCGTGCCACCGTGACGCGCGCAACAAGGCTGCCCTGATGAGCTTCGAGATATTGCTGTTCCTGATCGTCGTCGCGCTGCTGTTCGATTTCCTGAACGGCTTCCACGACGCGGCCAATTCCATCGCCACCGTGGTGTCCACGCGCGTGCTCAAGCCGCAGACCGCGGTCGCCTGGGCCGCGCTGTTCAACGGCGCGGCCTACTTCCTGTTCCCGCTGAAGGTGGCGGCGACCATAGGCACCGGCATCATCCAGCCGGACATCGTGGACCACTACGTGATCTTCGGCGCGCTCGTCGGCGCGATCAGCTGGAACGTGATCACCTGGTGGTTCGGCATCCCGTCGAGTTCCTCGCACGCGCTGATCGGCGGGCTGGTGGGCGCGGGCGTGGCCAAGGCCGGCGCCGGGTCGATGGTGGTCTGGGGCATCGCCAAGACGGTGATCTTCATCGTGGTCGCGCCGCTGCTTGGCTTCGCGCTGGGTGCGATCCTGATATTGCTGGTGGCCTGGATGTTCGCGCGGTCCACGCCGCGCAAGGTGGACCGCTGGTTCCGGCGCGCGCAGCTGGTGTCCGCCGCGGCCTACAGCCTGGGCCACGGCGCCAACGACGCGCAGAAGACCGCGGGCATCATCTGGCTGCTGCTGATCGCGGCCGGCATGAGCACCACCAAGGACGCGATTCCCGGCTGGGTGGTGATCTCCTGCTACGTGACCATCAGCCTGGGCACGCTGTTCGGCGGCTGGCGCATCGTCAAGACCATGGGGCAGAAGGTCACGCGCCTGCGCCCCTACGGCGGGTTCTGCGCCGAGACTGGCGGCGCGCTGACCTTGTTCCTCGCCTCGGCCTTCGGCATCCCGGTCTCCACCACGCACACCATCACCGGCGCCATCGTCGGCGTGGGTGCGGCCCAGAAGCTCCGCTCGGTGCGCTGGGGCATCGCCGGAAACATCGTGGTCGCCTGGGTGCTGACCATCCCGTGTTCGGCCTTCATCGCCGCGGTGGCGTGGTTCGCCGGCACGAAATTGTTGTAGCCGCGCTCCGCCGCCGGCGCCGTCGCGATGGCCGGCGCGGGTGCGACTGCGCTCAGGACGGCGGACGTTTCCTCAGCGCCTCGCGCACCGCGCGCGCGAGCTCCACGCAGGACAGGGGCGCCGAGCCCTCGGCCTTGTTGTTCACCGTGATGTAGGCCGGGTGGCCGCGCGACAGCGCCTCGGCCGCCATGCGCGCGATCGCCTCGCGCGACGCCGGGTCCGGATCGACGATGCGGTCGAACGGCAGGTATTTCGCCTTGGCCTGCTCGTAGCGGTGTCCGGCATGCAGGTTCCAGCGCGCGACGAAGGGGCCCGGCGAGAGCGCCGCGAGCCGCCTGGATTGTTCCGGCAGCGGGGGCATGCGCGCGTGCACGCTGTGGCAGTAGCGCGCGCGCGTGCGGTCCAGGGTCGCGGCCAGGTCCGGCGTGAGCAGCTCCGGGTCGCGCACTTCCACCGCGTACACCCAGCCCGGCGAACCGGCCTGGGACACGGCGGGAGCGGGGGGCAGCGCGCGCAGGAACTGCAGCAACTGGCCGGCGAAGCGCGTGGCTTCCGAGCGCGCGTAGCCGACGCCGCGTCCCGGGCGCGAGGTCAGTTGCGGCGCGAACTGGAACAGCAGCACGCCGGCGCGGTCGCCCAGTCCCTCGATGCAGGGCGCGACGAACTGCTCCGCCGCCCAGGCGGCATCCAGGTAGCGCGGGTTGTCGCCCGCCGGCCGGCCGCCGTCGCCGCGCAGGAAGCGGTCGCTCACTGCCGCCGGCGCCTTGACCACGAAGCGGAAGGCCGGCGGCACCTGCTCGGCGTAGCGCGCGTACTCATCGGCGCGCAGGACGCCGTAGTAGCCGCGATCGATGCTCACCGAGCGCAGCAGCGGGTGCTTGGCATAGGCCACCAGGCCGTCGCGCGACAGGCGCGACTCGCTCAGGGACTCCGCGTAGACCAGGCCGGCCCATCCCGCGAAGGCCCAGGAGCTGGTGCCGATGTGCAGCCGAGGTGGCAGCACCCGTCCCAGGTCCCGGAGTTCCTCGCTGACCGGCGCGGGGGTGGGCACCGCGTCCGCCGATTTCGGCACCGTTCTCGGCACCGAGGACGCCACCGAGGCCGGCGCGCGCTTCGCGTCGGGCGCAGCCGGGGTGGGCTGCGGCGGTTTGCCGCCGAACAGGTCTGGCTGCTCGGGAGTGGCCATTTTATTTAATTAAAACAGCCACTTATGTTAATTTCCGGCATTTTCGCAAGCTGGCTCAGGGGGCCAGCCGCTCGATACGCCACGTGCCGGCGGCCGGAACGTACTGCAGCCGGTCATGCAGCCGGCTCTCGCGTCCCTGCCAGAACTCGAACAGGTCGGGCACCACGCGGTAGCCGCCCCAGTAGTCGGGGCGCGGCGGCGCGTCGCCGTGCGCGCGCTCCAGTTCCGCGATGCGGCGCTCGATCGGGCCGCGGTCGGGAATGACCTGGCTCTGCGGCGAGGCGATCGCGCCCCGGCGCGCGCCCACCGGACGGCTGTGGAAATACTCGTCGGACTCGTCCGCGCCGGCGCGCTCGACGCGTCCCTCGATGCGCACCTGGCGCTCCATGTCGATCCAGGCGAACAGCAGCGTCACGCGCGGGTTCGCCTCGATCTCCCGCGCCTTGCGGCTGGTGAAGTTGGTGAAGAACACGAAGCCGCGCGCATCCCAGCCCTTCAGCAGCACCAGTCGCGCCGAGGGGCGGCCGTCGGCAGTGGCGGTGGCCAGGGTCATGGCGTTGGCCTGCGGTTGCTCGCGCGCGATCGCCTCGTCCAGCCAGCGGCCGAACTGGGTGAACGGGTCCGGGGCGGCGTCGGCCTCCTCCAGCTTGTGCTTCAGGTATTCCTTGCGCAGTTCGGAGAACGCCATGGTCGGGGCCGGTGGGATGCGGAGGAGGATTATCCCAGATGGCCCGCGGGCTATCGATGCGCCCCGGTCCTGCCCGGTCCGACCCGGTCTGGCCCGGTCGGACAAGCCCGCCCGTGCTATTTGGGCTTGTCGTTGCGCCCGCGCTTGCTGCGCGCGTACCAGGCGCCCCAGCCCAGCACGGTCGCCATGGTGATGAACACCGGCGCCATGCCCACCGCCGTGCCCAGCGCGCCGAACATCAGCGGGATCACCGTCTGGCTGCCGTTGACCAGCATGGTGCGCACGCCCACCGCCTCGCCGGCGCGCCCGGGCGGGGCGACGTCGTAGAGCACCGCCATCACCATCGGCTGCGCGCTGCCTATGCCCAGGCCGAGCACGAAGGACAGCAGCATCAGCAGGCCGGCGCTGTGCACCGCCGGGAAGATGAAGTACACGCCCGCGCCGACCAGCATCGCCATGGTCAGCACGCGCCACGGTGCGACGGTGCGCGAGATGCGCGGCAGGAACACGCGGATCACGAAGGTGGCGGCCGAGAACGAGCCCAGGATCAGGCCGATGGTCGAGGCCGACAGGCCGATGCTGGTGCCGTAGATCGGCACCACGAAGACGTACAGGTCCCAGGCGATGGAGATGATGGCGCTGGTGATGAACACGCTCACCACGCGCGGCTCGCGGAACAGGTCGGCGACGCGCTTGTTGCCGCGCACGCCGCGCGGGCTGTTGGGCTCGGGCAGGTGGATGCGACCGGCCAGCATCAGCGCCACCGGGACCACCGGGAACAGCGACAGCACCAGGAAGGTCCAGACATGGCCGATGCCGTCGATGCAGAAGCCGGCCAGCAGCGGGCCGATCAGCCCGGACATGGAGAACGCCAGCGACATCCACGAGAAGTTCACCGCGCGGTCCTCGGCGTTGCCGATCGCGCCGGTGGCGTTCTGCACCGCGAGGTGGAACAGGCTGAAGAAGGTGCCCACCAGGGTGGCGACGATGAACAGCGCGGGCAGGCCGGGCCAGAAGAAGGCGACCAGCGGCGAGAGCGCGGTCGCGATGCCGGACAGCAGCAGCGGCCGGCGCACGCCGATGCGGTCCATCATGCGCCCGGCCGGCACCGCGAGGAACATCGGCACCAGCGCGTACAGCGCCATCATGATGCCCACGGTCAGCGGCGTGGCCTCCAGCTTGATCGCGTACAGCGCCACCAGCACGCGGCTGCCGGAGAACACCACGTGGGTGAGCACCGTGACCAGCATGATCCCGCGGATCATCGAGGCGGGGCTGTGCATCAGCGTGGCATCCGCGTCGTCATGCGCCGGTGTTCACGTGGTTCATGCATCGAAGGCCGCCGCCATGCGCGCGGCCAGCGCGGCATCCGGCAGCGGCGAGGTGAGCAGGGCCAGGTTGTCCGTGACGTGCGCCGGATTGCGCGTGCCGGGGATCACGCAGGTGACCTCGGGCCGCGCCAGGATCCACTTGAGGAAGAACTGCGCCCAGCTGGCGCAGCCGGCGTCCTGCGCCACGGCGGGCAGGGCGCGGCCCTTGACGCGCGCGAACAGCGCGCCCTCGGCGAACGGCCGGTTCACCAGCACGGCGGCCCCCGCGTCGCGCGCCGCGGCCAGCAGGCGGGTGCCCGCCTCGCGCTCGGCCAGCGAATAGTTCACCTGCAGGAAGTCGATGCCGCCGGCCTTGAGCTCGCGCTCCAGCTCCGCGTAGGCCGAGGACGTGTAGTGCGTGATGCCCAGGTAGCGGATGCGGCCCTCGCGCTTCCAGGCGCGCAGCGTTGCGAGGTGGGTCTTCGCGTCGACCAGGTTGTGCACCTGCATCAGGTCCAGCGGGCCTTTCAGCCGGCTTTGCATGCGGCGCATCGACTCCTGCATCTGCGCCACGCCCTCGGCCCGGCCGCGTGTCCAGACCTTGGTCGCGAGGAACAGCTGCTTGTGCAGCCCCAGCCCGGCAGCCAGCGTTCCCAGGACGGCTTCGGAACTGCCGTACATGGGCGAGCTGTCCACCACCGTGCCGCCGAGTTCGGCGAAGCGCGCCAGCGCCTGCTTCGCCTGCGCGAGCTGCGCGGTGTCGTCCGCGATGTCGAACACCTGCCAGGTGCCCAGGCCCACGACGGGCAGCGCCTCGCCCGAGGACGGAATGGTGCGTACCTGCAGGCCGGTTGGCGCGGCGCGGGACGTGGTGGGCATGGGTGCGGCGGGGTTCCCTGTGGCGCCCTGCGCGCGGGCGGCGCGGGCCGCGATGCCGGCCGCCACGCCCGCGCCGCCCATCAGTTGCAACAGGCGGCGGCGCTTGGGGTGAACTGGCATCATTCCCATTTTATCCCAGCGCACGATTTCACCCCGGAATGCTTCCATGAACCCATTGCACGCCCGCCCTCAGGTCCGCACCGCCCTGGCACTGATGGTCCTCGCGGCGCTTGCCGGAACAACCGCCGCCGCGCAGGCCCAGTCCTGGCCAAGCCGCCCGGTGCGCATGGTCATCCCCTGGCCCACCGGCGGATCGAACGACATCATCGGGCGCGCGGTGGCCGAGCGCCTGGCCGAGGCGCTGCGCCAGCCGGTGGTGGTGGAGAACCGCGGCGGGTCCAACGGCGTGATCGGCACCGAGGCGGTGGTGCGGGCCGCGCCCGACGGCTACACCCTGCTGTTCCACAACGTGAACGCGCACGTCATCAACCCGGCGATCTACGGCAAGCTGCCCTACGACAGCGAGCGCGACCTCGCGCCGGTCGCGCTGGTGGCGCCGGTGGCGCACGTGGTCGTGGTCCATCCCGCGGTGCCGGCGCAGTCCGTCGCGCAGCTGGTCGCGATGGCGAAGGCGTCGCCCGGCAAGCTCAGCTACGCGTCCTTCGGCAACGGCAGTTCCTCGCACCTGTCGGGAGAGCTGTTCCGCGCCATGGCCGGCGTGGACATGGGCCACGTGCCCTACAAGGGCGGCGGCCCGGCGCTGACCGACACGCTGGCCGGCCACGTGCCGGTGTACTTTGCCAGCGTGACCACGGCGCTGGCCAGCATCCGCGCCGGCAAGCTGCGCGCGCTGGCCGTCACCGGCCCGAAGCGCTCGCGCCTGATGCCGGAGGTCCCGACGCTGGACGAGACCCCGGGCTTCCGCGGCTACGAGACCCTGGCGATGCTGGGCACCTGGTTCCCGGCATCCACGCCGCGCGAACTGGTGGCGCGCCTGAACGGCGAGGTGGTGCGGGCCATCGGCACGCCCGAGTTCCGCGCCAAGCTCGACTCGCAGGGCTTCGACGACCCGGTCGGCGGCAGCCCCGAGGACATGGCGGCCTACATCCGCCGCGAGCTGCCGCGGTGGGCCAAGCTGGTGAAGGACTCCGGGGCGAAGATCGACTAGGGCGACGCCCCTGGCAACAGGGTCGGCGGGCGGCGTAGCCGGCAGGCCAGGACCGACCCGGTCCTCAACCCGGTCGGCCGGGAAGTCGCGCGCGGATCGAGCGCGCTGGTGCACGGGCGATCCGTACGGCCGTGCAAGCCCACGCAAACAATCCGTCACCTGCGCGTAACCCTGTGGTCATGGCGCAGGGCTAAGTTTCCGCTCCAGCGAGCGCTTTCCCGGTGCGCTGCCCAACGGAGCGAAACAACGTGCATGCATGCCCGGACCGGCTCGTCAGCGCGGCAATCGATGCGACGGGTTGCGGCAGGCATGACTGGAACGGTGACCGCTGCACGCGGACCCCGGCAGTCGATCCGTTGCTGGCCGCACCCGGCTGAACGAACCCTGATCCACCCCCAATCGGAAAGACCATGACCCATCGCACCCTGTACGCCGCACTCTGCCTCGGCGCATTCGCCGCGGTGTCCCACGCCCAGCAGCAGTTCCCCGCCGTGCTCGAGGGCCACGTCATCCTGCCGGCCGCCACCTTCATCAAGCCGCCCAAGGACGCGCCGGCCAACCTGTCGGTCTCGGGCCGCTACACCCATGCCGACCAGCGCCGGCGCGACAAGCCCGGTTCCATTCCCGGCATCGCGCAACTGTCCGATCCGCAGGCGCCCCGGCCCACCGGCATGGACGCGCCGTTCCGCGGGCAGCCGGTGCAGGGCTTCTCGGGCGTGAAGTGGCGCAAGGACGGCACCGCCTGGGTGCTGTCGGACAACGGTTTCGGCACCAAGGCCAACTCGCCCGACGCGATGCTGATGTTCCACCACGTCCGGCCCGACTGGAAGGGCGGCAAGCTGGCGATCCTGCGCACCGTGTTCCTGCACGACCCGGACGGCGTGCTGCCCTTCAACATCGTCAACTCGGGCACCCGCACCCGCTACCTGACCGGCGCGGACCTGGACATCGAGTCCATCCAGCTGATCGGCGAGGATTTCTGGTTCGGCGACGAGTTCGGGCCGTTCCTGCTGCGCGCCAACAAGGACGGCAGGATCACCGGCCTGTTCGAGCCGCGCATCGACGGCCAGCCGGCGCGCTCGCCCGACCACTACGCGGTGAGCACGCCCTCGGTGCCGGCCCAGTTCAACACCGTGGTGCGCCGCTCGCGCGGCTTCGAGGGCATGGCGTCCTCGCCCGATGGCCGCTTCCTCTACCCGATGCTCGAAGGCCCGCTGTGGAATGCCGAGCTCAAGGGCTGGGAGTCGCGCGGCGGCAAGGAAACCACCCGCATCCTCGAGTTCGACGTCGGCCGCGGCGAGTACACCGGCCGGTCGTTCCGCTACCAGATGGAACTGGCCGGCAACAGCATCGGCGACCTGAACATGATCGATGCCACGACTGCCCTGGTGATCGAGCGCGACAACAACGAGGGCTCGCCGGCCCAGGCCTGCAACGGTCCGGCGCGGGCGGACTGCTTCCACAAGCCGGCGCAGTTCAAGCGCGTCTACAAGATCGACCTGTCCGACCTGGACGCGGACGGCTTCGTGCGCAAGCTCGGCTACATCGACCTGATGGACATCTCCGACCCGGCCGGCAAGGCGCGCATCGGCGGGGTGAACGGGCGCTTCTCCTTCCCGCAGTGGTGCATCGAGGGCGTGGACATCGTGGACGCCGAGCACATCGTGGTGCTCAACGACAACAACCTGACGGTGTCGGCCTCGCGCGAGTTCGGCAAGAACGAGCCGAACGAAGTGATCCTGCTGCGGGTGGGAGAACTGCTGCGCGCGAAGTAGCGATGACGTAACGAACGAGCGAGGGCACTTGCGTTTGCCCCGGCGCCTGCGCGCCGGGGCATTTTTTTGCCTGGAGGTCCGATCCGGGTTCCGGTGCCGCCATCCAGGCGGCTTCGCGGCACCGGCGTGCCGCGCGGATCAGGCCAGTACGCGCTCCGGGTGGTTGATCGCGTCACCGGGCTCCGCTCCGGCGAGCACCGCGAGGATGTTGTCGGCGGCGCGGTGCTCGATCGCGATGCGCACGGCGCGCACGGCCGATCCCAGGTGCGGGGTGAATACCGTGTCCGGGTGGTTCAGCAGGCGCTCGGGAATCCCGTCCGGACGGCGCGCCAGGCCCCAGTCCTCGCACGCGTACACGTCGGCGGCGTAACCGGCCAGCCGGCCCGAATCCAGCGCGCCGACGATGGCGTCCTCGTCCACGACCGAGCCGCGGCCCACGTTGATGATGAACTGGCCGGCCTTCGCCTTCGCCAGCACGCCGGCATTGACCAGGCCGAGCGAGCCCGGCGTGAGGGGGGCCGCGACGAACACGTAGTCGGCCGCTTCCATCGCCTCGGCGAGCGCGGCGGGCTGTACGCCCGCGGGGCAGGAATCCGGGTCGACGCCCAGCAGGCGCTCGCAGCCGAACCCGGACAGGCGCGTGGCGATCGCCCGGCCCACCTTGCCCATCCCGATGATGGCGACGGTGGATCCCGCCAGGCCGGTGCCATACAGGCGCGGACGCCAGCCACGGAATCGGCCGGAGCGCACGTGCGCGTCGCCCGCCAGCAGGTTGCGCGCGAGCGCGATCGCCAGGCCCAGCGCCAGCTCGGCGGTCGGCTCGGTGAGCAGGTCCGGCACGATGCTGACCCAGACGCCGGCGCGCGTGCAGGCGGCGACGTCGTAGCTGTCGAATCCCTTGAGCGCGCAGGCCACGATGCGCAGGTGCGGCGCTTCCAGCAGCAGCCGGTCGTCCACGCAGTCGGTCATGAAGCCCATCATCGCGTCGGCGTCGCGCAGGCGCGGGGTGAGCTGCGCCTGCGTCCAGGGTTCCGGGTCGGTGTTCATCTCCACCCGGCCCGCGGCTTCCAGGCGCATGCGCACCTCGTCGTGGATCGGGTTGGTGATGACGATCTTGGGCGTGCGGCCGGCGTTGGCACGGTGCGCCCGCGCGAGGCCGGACTGGATGGGGGCACTCATTTCAGGCTCCTCCTCAGTCGCGCTCCCACGGCGTCCACCACCACCACGCAGGCGAGGATGGTCAGCAGGATCGCGGAGACCTGGTCGTACCGGATCAGGCGCAGCGCGGCCATCAGCTCGAAGCCGATGCCGCCGGCCCCGACGATGCCCAGCACCGCCGACGCCCGGAAGTGGTACTCCCAGCGGTAGATCGTGATGTCGGCCAGCTGCGGCAGCACCTGCGGCAGCACCGCATTGGTGATGACCTGGAAGCGGCTCGCGCCGGCCGCGCTGGCGGCCTCCAGCGGCTTGGGGTCCACGTGCTCGATCGCCTCGGCGTAGAACTTGGCGACCATGCCCACCGAATGCAGCGCGAGCGCCAGCACGCCGGGCAGCGCGCCGAAGCCCACGGCGGCGACGAACAGGATGCCCAGGATGATCTCCGGCACCGAGCGCAGTGCCGCCAGCAGGGTGCGCACCAGGCGGTAGGCCAGGGCGTTGGGCGAGGTGTGGGGCGCGGCCAGCAGCGCCAGCGGCAGGGAAGCGAGCACCGCGAGCGCGGTGCCCGCGATGGACATGGCCAGCGTGTCCAGCAGCGGCCGCATCCAGGCGCGCCAGCGGGTGAAGTCCGGCGGCACCATTTCCGACGCCAGCTGCGCGATGGCCGGCGCGCCGTCGATGAAG
>CAIVVS010000309.1 GCA_903909415.1 uncultured Pseudomonadota bacterium
ACCAGGCCGGCCAGTTCCGCCCGGCCGAGCACGCGCGGGGCATCCCGCATTGCATTCATTGGGACTTCCTCATGGATGCGATTCTAGCCCCGGGAAGAGGGGACGCTGCGGCGGGCTAAACTGGCGGCATGAACGGACAAGCCAGGTTGTTCCTTGCCGCCGGCGCCATCGCCGCGCTGCTGGCCGTGCTGCTGGGCGCCTTCGGTGCGCACGCACTCAAGGAGCGCGTCGCCGCCGACCTCATGCCGATGTGGCGAACCGGCGTCGAGTACCACTTCTACCATGCGCTCGGCCTGCTGGCGGTCGGCCTGCTGTTGCTCCGGCTGCCCGGCAACGCGCTGCTGAAGTGGGCCGGCTGGGCCATGCTCGCCGGCATGCTCCTGTTCTCGGGCAGCCTCTACTTGCTGGCGCTTTCCGGCGCGCGCTGGCTGGGTGCCGTCACGCCGCTGGGCGGAACCGCGTTCATCATCGGCTGGGCGCTGCTGGCGGGCGCGGTCCTGCGTAACTGACGCGCGGGCGCGGAAGGCGCCGCCTTCTCCAGCAAGGACAGCGCCGCCATGTTGTTGTTCTCGCGCGCGAGGTCCAGGGCCAGCTTGCGCGCCTTGTTGCGCGCGCCGGGATCCGCGCCGGCCAGCAACAGCAGCCGGACGACCTCCTCGCTGCCCGCCGACGCAGCGAAGTGCAGCGGCGAGTTTCCCTTCACGTCGGCCAGGCCCGGCGCCGCACCGCGCTCCAGCAGCAGCCGCACCACCTGGGCCGTGCCGGTGAGCGCCGCCCATGCGAGCGGCGTCTCGCCGTCCTGGTTGCGCGCATCCCGGTCGGCGGCGCGGTCCAGCAGCAACTGGACGAGCGCGGGATCCGCATGCATCGCCGCCGCGTGCAATGCCGTCTCGCCGTTGGGCGTGCGCGCCAGGACGTCGGCGCGGTTCTCCAGCAGCAGCCGCGCCACCTCGAGGTGCCCGGCTTCGGACGCCGCATACAGGGGCGACTCGCCCGCTTCGTTGCGCGCCGCAAAGTGCACGCCGGCGTGCACCAGCCGCGCGACCTCGGCCTGCTCGCCGGCCCCGATCGCCTCGAACAGCGCCAGCACGATAGCCGAGGGCTTCGCCGGCTCGGCCTGCCTGGCGGGCACCGGCCTGCCGCCGGCACGCGGCGCCGGCACGGCTGCCGGCGCAACGGTTGCGGTTGCGGGCGCGGTCGGCAAGGGCACCGCAAGCGGCGCGGGAGCCTGGGCGCCGCACCAGGCGCTTGCCAGGCACAGCAGTGCGGCAATGGAACGCGGCCGCGCGTTCACGCCCGCTGCCACATGATCCAGGCGAACTGCCCCAGCAGCAGCACCGCCATCGCCCACATGAAACCGCGCAGCCAGCGCACGTAGGCCTGCGTGCTGGCGCGCTTGCGCACCTGGCTGCCGAACCAGAACGGCACGAAGCCCGCGAGCGCCCAGGGCACGCTGCTCAGCCAGAAGCCCCAGGGCACGCCGCCGCTGGTGCTCCAGGTGACCAGTTGCGTGCCCTTGCCGAACATGAAGGAAAAGTTCAGCACCTGCACCAGCGCCGTCGGCGCCAGGCCGACCAGCATGAAGTAGATCAGCAGGGTCGCCCCGGCGACGTTGGTGGTCGCCTCGAAGAATCCCGACACCAGCCCGAAGGCCACGCCCGACGCCGCCGGGTGCGACTTGACCCAGGGCAGGCGCGCCTTTCCCAGGCGCTCCAGGTTCAGGAACAGCATCAGCAGCAGGGCGAGCAGCAGCACGAAGGGCGCCGCATCCATGCCGATCAGCACCTTGGTGCCCAGCCACGCGCCGATCGCCAGGCAGGGCGGCATGTACCAGTAGCGCAGCACGCTGTCGCGCCAGCGGCCGCCGGCCACCGCGTTGTAGACGATCAGCGCGAGCGAGGGCAGCAGGATCACCAGGATCGCGGTCTTCAGGTCCAGGACCAGGGTCAGCAGCGGCGTGGCGATCATCGGGTAGCCGAAGCCGATCGCGCCGTGCGCGAAGCTCGCGGTCGCCAGCACCAGCGCGATCCACGCGTAACCGCCCCACCCTATGCCCGCCAGCTCGCCCACCGCTGCTCCGCCCATGTCATCCAGACCCGAAGTTTAGTGCGTTTCGCAGGCGTTTCCGCCGGCAGCGCCTGCAAGCGGCCCGGCCGCCGCGCAACGCGCGGCTGAAAACCTGTCACCATCTCCGCATGCTCGGCGCCCTGACCCTGCTGCTCTCCTACCAGCTTGCCGGCGAGGTCGTCGCGCTCGCGCTGGGCCTGCCGGTGCCCGGACCGGTGATCGGCATGGCCATGCTGTTCGCCACGCTGATCGCGCGCGGATCGGCGCCGCCGGCCCTGCGCGACACCGCCAACGGCCTGCTCGCGCACCTCTCCCTGCTGTTCGTGCCCGCCGGCGTGGGCGTGATGGTGCATGCCGGCCGCCTAGCCGACGAATGGCTGCCGATCAGCGTGGCGCTGGTGGTGTCCACCGCGCTGACCATCGCGGTCACGGCACTGGTGATGCGCGCCCTGGTGCGCCGCCCCCACGAAGGATCCGGGGCATGACCGCCCCCATGGCGAACCCGATCGCCGACATCTGGGTGTACCTGTCGGCCACGCCGCTGCTCGGCCTGACCATCACCCTGGTCGTCTACCAGGGCGCCTACCGCCTGTACGCGCGTGCCGGCTTCCACCCGCTGCTCAACCCGGTGGGGCTGGCGATCATCGCCCTTGTCGTGCTGCTCTGGGCCACCGGCACGCCCTACGACACCTACTTCGAGGGCGCCAAGTTCGTGCACTTCCTGCTGGGCCCTGCGACGGTGGCGCTGGCCATCCCCCTGTACGCGCAGTTCGACAAGCTGCGCCGCGCGGCGCTGCCGCTGCTGGCCGCGCTGGTGGCGGGCTCGCTCACCGCGCTCGCCTCGGCCGTGGGCATCGCCTGGCTGCTGGGCGCGGGCGACTCCACGCTGGTGTCCATCGCGCCCAAGTCGGTGACCACGCCGATCGCCATGGGCATCGCCGAGAAGCTCGGCGGCCTGCCCTCGCTCACCGCGGTTCTCGTGGTGTCCACCGGCATACTCGGCGCGGTGATGGGCAAGTATGTGCTGGACGCGCTGGGCGTCAGGGAACACGCGGTGCGCGGCTTCGCCGTGGGCGTCGCGGCGCACGGCATCGGCACGGCGCGCGCCTTCCAGGTCAGCGAGGAAGCCGGCGCGTTCGCAGGCCTGGCGATGGGGCTCAACGGCCTGGTGACCGCGCTGCTGTTCCCGGCGCTGTTCTCCGCGCTGTTCTCCGGCCTCGCGCTGCTGGCCGCGTTCCGCTGAACGGCGGTATCCTTCCGCGGCAACGCACCGATCGCGCATCCTCCGCGCAGTCACAGCGCATCAATCGGAGTCCGACTTGTCCTGCTGCCACTACTACACCCCGGTCGACGGCAACGAATCGGCCTTCACCGTCGATACCGGCGCCATCGCCTTCGGTCCCGGCGTGCTGGCGGAACTCGGCGAGCATGCGCGCGCCCTGGGCATGGGCCGGGTCGCGCTGTTCACCGACAAGCGCGTCGGCTCCCTGCCCTTCGTCAGCCGCGCGCGCGACTCGCTGCGCGCCGCCGGCGTGGACGTCACGATCTATGACGCCTGCAAGGTCGAGCCGACCGACGGTTCCTTCCTGGAGGCCGCACGCTTTGCGAGCGAGGGAAAGTTCGACGGCTACGTCTCGGTGGGAGGCGGCTCGGTGATCGACACCTGCAAGGCCGCCAACCTGTACGCCACCCACCCGGCCGAGTTCCTCGCCTACGTGAACGCGCCGATCGGCGAGGGCCGCGCGGTGCCGGGCGCGCTCAAGCCGCACATCGCCTGCCCGACCACCTGCGGCACCGGCTCGGAATGCACCGGCATCGCGATCTTCGACCTGGTGTCCATGCAGGTGAAGACCGGCATCGCCTCCAAGCGCCTGAAACCCACGCTGGCGCTGATCGACCCCACCACCACCTACTCGCTGCCCGGCCCGGTGGTCGCGGCCAGCGGCTTCGACGTGCTGTCGCACGCGCTGGAGAGCTACACCGCGCGCCCCTACACCGGCCGCGCCCGGCCCGCCGGCGCGACCGCGCGGCCGATGAGCCAGGGCGCCAACCCCTGGAGCGACCTCGGCTGCGAAGGCTCGCTGCGCCTGCTGGGCCAGTACCTGGAGCGCGCCGTGGCCGACGCCTCGGACACCGAGGCGCGCGACAACATGATGTACGCGGCGACGCTGGCCGGCATCGCCTTCGGCAACGCCGGCTGCCACGTGCCGCACGGCATGTCCTACTCGGTGGCCGGCATGGTGCGCGACTTCCGCGCGCCCGGCTATCCGCAGGAAGAGGCGATCGTGCCGCACGGCATGTCGGTGATCGTCAATGCGCCCTCGGTGTTCCGCTTCACCGCCTGCGCCTGCCCGCAGCGCCACCTCCAGGGCGCGGCCTGGCTGGGCGCGGACACCAAGGGCGCGACCGATGACGACGCCGGCGAGGTGCTTGCCGCCCAATTGATCCGCATGATGCGCGCCACCGGCATTCCCAACGGGATCGCGGGCGTGGGCTATGGTGAGGCGGACGTGCCCGGACTGTCCGAGGGCGCGAACGCGCAGCAGAGGCTGCTGACCAACGCGCCGCGCCCGGTGTCGAAGGAGGACCTGCACGCCTTGTTCAAGGGGGCGATGCAGTACTGGTAGGCCGGACGCGCGGAGTACGCAGGCGATCCGGCGGTCATAACCGCCTGAGGAGGAGGAAGCATGAACAGAAGCAAACTGGCCGGCGCCATGGCGCTGGCGGCACTGGCATCGCTCGCGCCCCAAACCGCATTCGCGCAGGCCTTCCCGACCAAGCCCGTGCGCCTGGTCGTCCCCTTCCCGCCGGGCGGCGCGGTGGACATCTCCGCGCGCCTGATCGGCGGCGAACTCACCAAGCTGCTGCCGCAGCCGGTGGTGATCGAGAACCGCCCCGGGGCGGGCGGCAACGTCGCGGCCGAGCTGGTGGCGCGCGCGGCCCCCGACGGCTACACGCTGATGATGACCACCTCGGGCATCCACGCGATCAACCCGGCGCTCTACGCCAAGCTGCCGTTCGACGCGATCAAGGACTTCACGCCGGTGTCGGTGGTGGTCTCGCTGATCAACGTGATCGTGGTCCACCCCTCGGTGCCGGTGAAGTCGGTCACCGAGCTGATCGCGGCGGCCAAGGCGGCGCCCGGCAAGCTCGCCTACGCGTCGTCGGGCAGCGGCACCACCATCCACCTCTCGGCCGAGCTGTTCAAGTCCATGGCCGGCATCAACGTCCTGCACGTACCCTACAAGGGCAGCGCGCCGGCGGTGACAGACCTGCTGGCCGGCCAGGTGAACCTGATGTTCGACAACATCCCCTCGGCGCTACCGCACGTGCGCGCCGGCAAGCTGCGCGCGCTGGCGGTCACCGGCAACGCGCGCTCGCCGCTGATGCCCGACCTGCCCACCGTGTCCGAAGCCGGGCTGCCGGGCTACGAGTCCAGCGTCTGGTTCGGCATCGTCGGACCGGCCAACATGGCGGCGCCGGCGCTGCAGCGGCTGTCGTCGGACACCATGAAGGCGGTCGCCAACCCCGAGTTCCGCGCGCGCCTGCTGGCGCAGGGCTACGACCCGGTGGGGAACACGCCCGAGCAGATGGCGCAGATGATCCGTGACGACGTGCCCAAGTGGGGCAAGGTGGTCAGGGACTCCGGCGCCAAGGCCGAGTAAGCGCGAAGGCGGACAGCCCCCGGGCCCGCGAGGGCCGCGGGCCGCCCGCGGCCAGAAACGGGGGCTAGCGGCCCCAGAGCTCGCGCGTGGCGATGCGCGCGCCCTCGGCGAGCGACTCCAGCTTGGCCCACATCACCGTCGGGTGCACCCGGCGGTGGAACGGGCCCTGCGCGAAGCCGCAGTCGGTGCTGGCGATGACGTTCTCGCGTCCCACCAGCTTGGCCAGGCGCACGATGCGCTCGGCGACCAGTTCGGGGTGCTCCACCACGCTGGTGGCATGGCTGATCACGCCGGGCGCCAGCACGCGGCCGGCCGGCAGCTTGACGCTTTCCCAGACGCGCCATTCGTGCTCGTGGCGCGGGTTGGCGCCCTCGATGAGGTAGGCCCCTGCCTTCACCTTCAGCACCAGGTGGGCGATGTCCTTCAGCGGGACGTCGGTGGTATGCGGGCCGGGCCAGCTGCCCCAGCACACGTGGTAGCGCACGCGGTCCTCGGGGATGCCTTCCAGCGCGTGGTTGATCACCTCGACCTGCCTGCCTAGCCAGCGCAGGTACTCCTCCTTGCTCGCCGGCGGCACCATGCGGTCGAAGGTCACCGCGGCGCGCGCGTCGTCCAGCTGCACCAGGAAACCGGCGTCCACGATCATGCGGTACTCGGTGCGCATCGCCTCGGCGATCGCCTCCAGGCACGCGTCCTCGCTCGGGTAGTGCTCGTTGATCCGGTCCGGGATCACGCTGGAGGGCGCGGCCACCGGCAGGAAGGCCTCCTGCACCTGCACGCCCTTGAGCGCGGCGCGGAAGTTGTCGATGTCGCGCTGCAGCTCGGCCTGGCCGGTGTAGGCGATGGGACCGGTGCATACCGACTCCGCCGTCGTGGCCACGCCGTCACGCGCGTCCATCTCCTCGTAGAAGCCGGGGAAGCGGGTGCGGTCGGCGCCGCGCGCGAAGGTGTTGGAGCCGGGGCGGAACGGCCGGCGCTCGAAGCCCGACAACCGGAACAGCGCGTACTGCGACCAGCTGATCGCCTTGCCGCACTCGCCGTCGCTGATCACGTCCACGCCGGCCTTGGCCTGCTCGCCGACGACGGTAGCGACCGATTCGGTGAGCACGCGGTTGAAATCGGCATCGGAGACTGTCTTGCCCGCCTGCTTGGCACGCAGGGCGTCCAGCAGGGCCGGCGGCCGGACCAAGCTGCCGACGTGGGTGGTGAGGATGCGGTCGGTGCTGCGTTTCATCTGCGTGTTTCCTGTCTGGTAGTGGTTGTCCGGCGCGCGCTCGGCGCGCCCTCAGCGAACCTTCTGCGAACCCTCAGCGAACCCTCAGCGAACCCTCAGCGAACCCTCAGCGAACCCTCAGCGAACCGAGAGGCCGGGCATGTCGAAGCCGTCGGCCGTGAGCTCGGCGATGAGGGACTCGTTCTGCGCGGGCGTGAGCTCGATGAGCGGCGGGCGCACCGTCACCCAGTCCGGGTCCTGGCCCCAGTGCGCGACGATCGCCTTGAGCGCGGCCATCATCGGGTACTTCTGCACGATGCCGCGGGTCCTGGTGATGATGGCCTGCAGCTTGTCCGCGTCCGGCCCCTGCCAGTTGCGGTACACGCGATCGATCGCGGCCGGGTTCACGTTGCCGGTCGCGGTGATGCAGCCCTTGCCGCCGGCGCGCAGGCCGTCCAGCAGGAACACCTCGCTGCCCGGGAACACGTCGAAGCCGTCCTTGGCGTAAGCGTCGAGTATCGCCTTGGTGTTGTTCCAGTCGCCCGAGCTGTCCTTCAGGCCGGCGATGGTGCCGGGATAGGCCTTGATCAGCCGGCCGATCAGGTCCAGCGAGAAGCCGACCTGCGCCACCGGGGGGATGTGGTACAGGTACAGCTGCAGGCGCGCATCGCCGACGCGCTCCACCACCTCGGCGAAGTTGCGGTAGATGCCCTCGTCGGGCACGCCCTTGTAGTAGAACGGCGGCAGCATCAGTACGCCGGCGCAGCCCAGCTTCACCGCATGCGCGGTCAGGCGCACCGAGTCGGTCAGCGCGCACATGCCGGTGCCCGGCATCAGCTTGTCGGCCGGCACGCCCTCCTGCACCAGCATCTCCAGCAGCGCCATGCGCTCGTCGGGTGAGAGCGAGTTCGCCTCGCTGTTGGTGCCGAACACCGCCAGGCCCGAGCAGCCGTTCGCGAGCAGCCACTTGCAGTGCCGCGCGTAGCGCACCGGGTCCGGCGACAGGTCGCGCTTGAACGGGGTGACCACCGGCGAGAGCACGCCGTTGATGCGCTTGGCGCGGGCGGCGGCAAGCGCCTCGGGTTTTGGCTCGAAATTCATATAAATCCCTGATATATAAATAGTTTTTGACCTAGTCGCCGACGCGGCCCGCGGTAGTCACTCCGTCAGGTCGACTGGCGTATCCCCATGGATCAGCGGTTCCCGCCGATGAACTCCAGCAGCTCAGGCCCCAGCGTCTCCTCGCCGGAATTCAGGTGCGCGACCATGGACGTGTGGTTGTGCCCCGCCAGCCTCAGGAAGCGCGGCGAGCGGCCGAGGCCGCGCGACACGCGCCACAGCAGCTCGGCGCCGTACACGTCCAGCAGCGGGTTCTCGAACTCGGCGATGGCGATCATCACCGGCTTGGTGCCGGCCTCGGCCCAGGTGACCGGCGAGCGCGCGTCGTAGTCGCCCTCGTCGTCGCCGTAGTAGGCGCGCACGCCGGGCGCGTTCGGGTTCTCCGGCTGCACGTCGGCGCGCATGCGCCCGGAGATGAACACCAGGCCGCGCGTCTCGTCGCCGGGCTTCTCCGCGATCGCCGGGTCCCAGGCCCAGTTGCCCACGTGTGAGGCGCCGGCCGAATGCCCGATCACGAACACGCGCGACGAGTCGCCGCCGTGCCCGGCCGCATGGGCCTTGACCCACTGGATCGCCGCATGGAGGTCGACGGCCCCGCCCGGGTAGGGCGCCTCGTTGGCAAGCCGATACTCGATGTTCACGCCGAGGATGCCGTGGCGCGCCAGGTAGTAGAGGACGTTGTCGTAGATCTCGCCGTTGACGCTCTTGTCGCCGCGGATGAAGGCCCCGCCGTGCACGAACACCGCCACCGGCAGGCCGGACCTGCCCTCCGGCCGGAACACGTCCAGCACCTGGCGCTTGTGCGCGCCGTAGGCGAGGTTGCGCGTGACGCGGATGCCGTCCTTGGGCCCCTTGGCGAGCAGCGGGGTGTAGATATCCAGCACCACGTCGCGGTGCTTCTGTATGGCGCTGCCCCAGACCGGCCCGATGGCGAGCATGCGGGCGCGGTCGGCGGGCGACAGGTTGGCTAGCGTGTCCATGGATCGCGTCGGCCCGGCGCTACTGCGTCGCCGCGGCAGCCTTGAGCGACTCCACCAGGCCGGCGCGGCGCATGTAGGCCTTGGACGCCACCGGGTCCTCGGCGGTGCGGCGCAGCTCGTCGAAGTTCGCCTGGCGCTGCGCCGGCTCGCGCGCTTCCATCATCTTCTTGTTGGCGATGGTCTGGGCCTGCACGTAGTCGAGCGCGACCTGGCGGCGCTGGCGGCTGTAGCGGTCGAGGATGGACTCGTCGGCCTCGCCGCGGATCACCTGCGGCAGCTTCTCGCACAGGTTGATCGCGTCGTGGATGCCGCCGTTCATGCCCATGCCGCCGATCGGATTGTTCACGTGCGCCGAGTCGCCCGCCAGCAGCACGCGGCCCTTGCGGAAGCTCGCCGCCACGCGCTGGCTGACGCTGTAGACGTTGACGTACTCGACGTCGTAGGCACCGTCCTTGGGGAAGAACTTCTGCAGCCGCGCCTGCACCGCGTCCGGGTGCAGCGCCTGCTCCTCGGTCTCGTCCACGCGCGTCGGGAAGATGGTGCGCCACAGGCCGGGCGGGCGCTTGCCGGTCACCTTGAACAGGTTGCACCACTCGTCCGGGTCGGACAGGTAGTTGCGGTACACGTACTCGGGCCGGTACTTCTGGAAGTCGAAGGAGGTCGCGATCTTGATGAAGCGCTCGGGATAGGTGAAGCCCTCGAAGGGGATGTCCGCCGCGTGGCGCACGGTGCTGCGCCCGCCGTCACAGCCGATCAGCCAGCCGCAGGCATGCTTCTCCGGGCCGTCCGGGCCCTCGGCGTCGATCTCGACCCGGTCGCCGTGGATGCGGATGTCGGTCACGCGCCGCCCGAAGCGCACGTCGAAGCCGTCCTCGTCGTAGTACTTCTTCGAGATGTCGCGCGTGAGCTTGTACTGCTCGTACTGCAGCACGTAGGGGAAGGGCAGCTCGTCGGCCAGCCGGCTGAGGTCGAACTCGGCCACCAGGCCGCCGGTCACGCGGTCGCGGATCTGGTACTTGTCCGAGATCAGCCCCAGCGGAATGATGTCCTGCGCCACCCCGAGCTTTGCCAGCATCTCGATGGTCGGCGGGTGCAGCGAGGCGGCGCGCTGGTCCTCCACCGGACCGGGCTCCTGCTCCAGCACCGTCACCTTGATGCCCGCGCGGCTCAGTCCCAGCGCGCACACCATGCCCACCGGGCCCGCGCCCACGATCACCACCCTGTTGCTGTCATCTCTTGCCATTGCCGCCTTGCTCCACGTTTGCCCGGACACGATGCCGCGCTGGTTTGCCTGAACCTCGTTGCAGGGGCAGCCGTCACTCCGGCTTGATGCCCGCCTTCTGTATCACCTCGCCCCACATCGCGATCTCGCGCCGGATCTGCTCGGCGAATTCCTGCGGCGTGTGCCGCACCGGGTCCACGCCGGTCTTCTCCAGGCGCTCCAGGAAGGCCGGCTCGCCCATGGCCTTCTGGATCTCCTGCGACACGCGGTCGATCACCGCGGCGGGCGCCTTCGCCGGCGCCATCAGCCCGTTCCAGGTCTCGGCCTGGTGGCCGGGGATCACGTCGGCGATCGGCGGCACGTTGGGCAGGCGCGTATTGCGCTTCAGGCTGGAGATGCCCAGCAGCTTCACCTTGCCGCCCGCGACCTGCGCGATCACTTCCGAGGGGCTGGCCGAGTAGAGCTGGATCTGCCCGCCCATCACGTCGGCCAGCGCGGGACCGCCGCCCTTGTAGGGCACGTGCGCCATCGCCAGGCCGGCCTTCTGCACGAACAGCGCAGCCGACAGGTGCGTGACCGTGCCGTTGCCGCCCGAACCGTAGTTCATCTGGCCGGGGCGCGCGCGGGCGTAGTCGATGAACTCCTTCAGGTTGTTCACGGGCAGGCTGGCCGGCACGGTGAGCACGAAGGAGTTGGCGCCGATGATGGAGATCGGCGCGAGTTCCCTGGACGGTTCCCAAGTGAGCTTCTGGATGAAGGGCGCCGTGATGATCTGCGACGCGGTGCCCATCAGCAGGGTGTAGCCGTCGGGCGCGGACTTGGCCACGCCCTCGCTGCCTATCATCCCGGCGGCGCCGGCGCGGTTCTCCACCACGAACTGCTGGCCCATGGGCCCGGACAGGCGTTCGGCCGTGATGCGCGCCAGCGCGTCGGTGTTGCCCCCGGGCGGGAACGGCACGACGATGCGCACCGGGCGCGTGGGCCAGGCCTGCGCGGAGGCGCCGGTCGGCAGCGCGGGCAGCATCGCGGCCGCGGCGAGCAGCAGGGGCCCGAGCAGCGCGGCGCCCAACGGCGCGCGGCAAGGGGCGGTCGGTGCGGCGGGACGGACGGGGGACATGGGATTCTCCCTGGTTGGTGCGAAACGGGTATGCATGGCGGGGAGCGCGTAGTCCTACGCGGCCGGCGTGCACACACCGGCCCGGCGCGGGCGGGGACGCCGGCATTGGCGGATCGATCCTGAAAGTATAATCCCCGCATGGCCACACAAACGACGACAAGCCCGGACGGCGGCGCGGCTCCCGCGGAGCTCCTGCTGCTCATCCCGCTCAAGGCGGGTTTCCTGCCCATGCTGCGTGAGCGCTGGACGGTGCACGCGCCCGAAGGCGGCGTGAAGTCCCCGGAACTCGCGACGCTGGACGTCTCGCGCGTGCGCGGCATCATCACCAACGGCAGCACCGGCGCGCCGGCGGAACTCATGGACCGCATGCCGGCGCTGGAGATCATCGCCTGCTTCGGCGCCGGCTACGAAAGCGTGGACCTGGCCTACGCCAGGCGCCGCGGCATCGCGGTCAGCAATGCGCCCGGCGTGAACGACGCCACCGTAGCCGACCACACGCTGGGCCTGATGCTGGCGCTGGCGCGCGGCTACGTGGTGCTGGACCGCTCGGTGCGCGAGGGACGCTTCTCCTCGTCGCGCGCCGACCGCCCCACGCTCACCGGCACGCGACTGGGCATGCTCGGCCTGGGCAACATCGGCGTGAAGATCGCCACGCGCGCGGCCGCCTTCGACATGTCGGTGGGCTACTGCACCCGCACGCCGCGCAAGGATGTGCCGTGGACCCATTACGCGAGCCCGGTGGAGCTGGCGCGCAACTGCGACTGGCTGGTGGTCGCCACGCCCGGCGGCCCGGCCACGCGCGGCCTGGTGGGCGCCGAGGTGCTGGACGCGCTCGGCCCCAGGGGCTGCCTGGTCAACATCTCGCGCGGCAGCGTAGTGGACGAGGCCGCGCTCATCGCCGCGCTGCGCGACAAGCGGATCGCCGGCGCCGCGCTCGACGTGTTCATGAACGAGCCGGACGTATCCGCCGAGCTGCGCGCGCAGGAAAACACCGTGTTCACCCCGCACATGGCGGGTCGCTCGCCGGCGGCCCAGCAGGGCCAACTGGACGCGCTGGTCGCCAACATCGAGGCCTGCTTCGCCGGCAAGCCGCTTCCCGCACCTGTCGCGCTCTAGGCGCAGGCAGGACTCCGCGCAGCCATACCCACAGGAACCCGCATGGACGAACTCGATTTCTCCCCGAATCCCAAGGGCGCCCCACAGGGTGCCCAGCGGGCCGCCGAGAATGCCGCGCAGCAGGCCGCGCCCTCGCAGGGCGCGATGTACCAGCCTCGCATCGCGCTGGAGTTCTTCCGGTCCGCCGGCAGCGGCGAGAGCGTGACCGGCGGCAAGCCGGTGTTCTCCGAGGGCGACAAGTACGGCGGCTTCTTCGGTAAGCCGGCGAAGATATACCTGCTGATCGAGGGCGAAGTCGGCCTGATGGTGAAGAACCGCTTCTTCGGCGTGGTGAAGGCCGGGCAGCTGTTCGGCGAGCTCGCCGTGGTGGCCAGGCTGCCGCGCACCGCCACTGCGATGGCCAAGGCTGACTGCAAGATGCTCACGCTGGACGAGAAGCAGTTCCACGCAGCGCTGCAGAAGAAGCCGGAGTTCGCGCTGATGCTGATGGGCATCATGCTGCACCGGTTCCGCGACAGCATGGCGGCGCTGGCACGCGCCGGCGTCACGCCCGAGGCCGGTACCCGCGGCGGCGTGTTCGACGCCAAGCAGCTGGCCCAGCTCGGCGAACTGCTGCCGGACGTCCACCCCATCGCCTATCCTGCGGGCAAGCAGGTGGTCAACGCCGGCGGCCTGAGCCTGTTCATGTACGTCATCAAGCAGGGCGAGGTGTCGATCCTGGTGCAGAACAAGGTGGTCGAGCGCGTCGGCACCGGCGGGGTGTTCGGCGAGGCGGCGCTGGTCGAGGGCGGCGCGCGCACGGCGTCGGTGGTCACCGACGAGGGCTGCGAGGTCTACGGCATCAAGCGCGACCAGTTCATCAAGCTGGTCGCCTCGCATCCTGCCTTCGGCGCGGCGCTGCTCAAGTCCACCGCCGAGCGCATGCAGGCTGCCGCGCGGCAGGTGGCCGAGGCGCCGCAGCCGGCGACCTGATTTCCTGTCAACGAAAAAAAGGCGGCCGGGGCCGCCTTTTTTCATGGGCATCGCTGCCTCAGGCCTTTTCCAGGATGCTCCGGTCCGCCACCAGGTCGGCGTGGCGCAGCGCGGGCGCCGCCTCCTTGCTGGTCCCGTCCTTGGACGCGCCGCCCCAGCCGTGGTCGGTGATGTCCAGCACGATGCCCAGCGGATCGCGGTACTTCACCTCGTAGAAGGTGTTGCCCGCCTGCGGAACCTCGCCCATCCAGTACTTGCCGCCATGCGCCTCGAGCTGCTTGCGGGTCTGCGGCAGGTCGTCCACCCAGAAGCCCAGGTGGTGGATGCCCACGAAATCCTTGCCGCGGTCGGTGCCGGCCATCTCGTCGCTCTTGTACTTGAGCAGGGCCATGTTGATGATGCCGTCGGACACGTACACGCCGATGGCGAGGGACGAGTCGGTCTCGCCGACCTTCTTCATGCCGAACGCATTCATGTAGAACTCGGCTGCCTTCCAGGGATCCGGAACCGACAGCGCGACGTGGCGGAGCTTGCCTGCGGACATGGAAACCTCCCTCTCTCGTATCAGTGGGTCATCGGTGGGTACGCGATCAAGCATACACGCCACCCCGCCGTGTATGCAAGGCGCCCCCGGCAGGCTGGCGCGGCGGCCCGCCGGCAGGCACAATCCGCGCCCATGGCCTCCACCGTCGTCGAAAAGATCTGCGGCAAGCTCGCCGAGGAAATCCTGGCCGGGCGCCTGCGTCCGGGCGAGAAACTCGAGGAAAAGACCCTCGCCGCCCGATTCAAGGTGTCGCGCACCCCGGTGCGCGAGGCGCTGCGCGAACTGTCGGCGCGCGGGCTGATCGAGCTGGTGCCGCGCAAGGGCGGCACGGTGATCTCCTTCGGCCTGGCCCAGCTCGCCGACATGCTGGAGGCCGAGTGCGAGGTCGAGGCGCTGTGCGCCATGCTGTGCGCGCACCGCATGAGCGTGGTGCAGAAAAAGCAGCTCGAAGCGCTGCACCTGCGCTCGCATGAGCTCGCCGACCGCGGCGACGAGCGCACCTACCTGCGCCTGAACGAGGATTTCCACGACCTGATCCTGCAGGGCACCCAGAACGCCAGCCTGGCCGCCACGGCGCGGGGATTCCGCGGCCGGCTCGCGCCGTTCCGCTCCGCGCAGGCCGGCATCGAGAAGCGCTTCGAGCTGTCCTTCGAGGAGCACGGCGCCATCGTCACCGCCATCCTGGACGCCAATCCGGAGCGGGCCTACCGGGCCATGCGCGAGCACGATGCGCGCCTGTCCACGCGGGTGCTGGAACGCCTGCACGCCACCCAGCCCAAGTCGCCGGCCCTGCCGCGCTGAGAACGCCGGGCCTCGCCTTCGGCGACGGTTGCCACGAACGCCTCGCTTCGCCTTCGGCGACCGCTTCTACGAACGCCTCGCTTCGCCTTCGGCGACCGTTTCTACGAACGCCTCGCTTCGCCTTCGGCGTATAGATCCACCAGCACCTCCCGCAGCCAGCGGTTGCCCGGGTCGTTGGCATAGCGCTCGTGCCAGTGCACCTTCACGTCCATGTCCTGCACCGGCGAGGGCATCTTCAGTTCGCGGTAGCGCCCCAGCGGCGCGATGGTCAGCGCGAACTGGTGCGGCACCACCGCCATCAGGTCGGTGCTGGTCAGGATCATGGGGATGGCCATGAAATGGGACACGCGCAGCGCCACGGTGCGCCGCAGGCCCTTCTCCTGCAGCGTGCGCTCGACGATCTGGTGCGCCGACCCCTCGGCCGACACCGACACGTGGCCCGCGGCCAGGAACTGGGCGAGCGTCAGGCGGCGCGCGGCGGCCGGGTGGCCCGCGCGCACCAGGCAGACGTAACGGTCGCGGAACAGGCGCGCCTGCTGCACGCCCGCCTGCAGCTCCGGCAGGAAGCCCACCGCGATGTCGATGCGCCCGGAAGCGAGCGCGTCCACCACGCGAGACTGGGGCATCTGCTCCACCTCCACCACGACGCCGGGCGCCTCGCGCTTCAGGCGCGCCAGCAGCCGCGGCAGGAACACCATCTCGCCGATGTCCGACAGCTGCAGCCGGAACACGCGCGCCGAGCTGGACGGTTCGAAGGCCGACTGCTGCAGCAGCGTGGTGTGGATCAGGTCGAGGGCCTGGCGCATCGGCGCGGCGATGCGCTGCGCCAGCGGCGTGGGGCGCATCCCCGCGGCGGTGCGCACGAACAACGGGTCGCCGAACAGCTCGCGCAGGCGCGACAGCGCGTTGGACATGGCCGGCTGCGACAGCCCGAGGCGCACGCCGGCCGCCGTGACGCCGCCCTCGCGCAGGATCGCGTCGAAGGTGCGCAGCAGGTTCAGGTCCATGTCCTCCACATTCATGCAGTGAATCTATAGCATAGCTGCCATCAATTTGACAAATACCCCCCCGGAACCTACGCTGCCCGCTCACCCTTGGAGGAGGCCACCACCATGTCAGCCGATACGAGCACCATGACCGGCAAGCCGCAGGCACGCCGCACGATGGAGGGCGCCATCCGCCGAGCCACGCGCCGCGCCGCCGTCATCCTGTCCGCGCTGTGCGCCGCGGCCGCGATGCTGGCCGCCGCACCCGCCGCCGCGCAGGAAACCACGCTGCGCCTGGTCAGCGGCTTCCCCGAGAACTTCCTCTACACGCGCCACCTGCAGAAGTGGCTCACCCAGTTCAACGCGGCGGGCAAGGGCCTGGTGCAGATCAACTTCATCGGCGGCCCCTCGGCCATCCCCAGCTTCGAGGGCGGCAACGCGGTCAAGACCGGCGTGGTGGACCTGGCCATGACCACGGGCGCCTTCTACACCAACGTGATGCCCGAGGCCGACAGCCTGAAGCTCGCGCAGCTGCCGGCGCAGGAGCTGCGCAGGAACGGCGCCTTCGAGCTGATCAACCGCCTGTGGGGCGAGAAGGGCAACATGGTCTACCTCGCCCGCATGGTGGACTACACGCCCTTCCACATCTACCTGACCAAGAAGATCGACAAGCCCGACCTCGCCGGCCTGAAGCTGCGCATCACGCCGGTGTACCGCGACTTCTTCCAGGCGATGGGCGCCACCGTGATGACCACGGCGCCGGGCGAGGTGTACACCGCGCTGGAGCGCGGCGTGGTGGACGGCTACGGCTGGCCGATCCACGGCATCTTCGACCTTAACTGGCAGCAGCACACCAAGTTCCGCGTTGATCCCGGCTTCTACAATGCCGAGGTGTCCATCATCATGAACCTGGACAAGTGGAAGGGCCTGTCCGGCGCGCAGCGCGAGTTCATCACCCGCCAGGCGGTCGCACTCGAGGCGATGAACGACGAGTGGAAGCAGTTGAACGACGCGGAGTCCAAGCGCCAGGCGCAGGCCGGCATCCAGGTGATCCGCTTCGATCCCGCCACCACCAAGCAGTACGTGGACCGGGCCTACGAGGTGGGCTGGCAGTCCGCGATCAAGGCCAACCCGCAGTTCGGCACCCAGCTGCGCAAGCTGTTCGGCGGCTGAACTGCGGACACGGCGCCCGCGCGGGCCAGTACAAGGAAACCCCAAGGTGATGCATCGACTCTCCGGCCTGTACGGGCGCCTGCTGGACGCGCTGGCGCTGGCCGCCTGCGTGCTGCTGTTCTTCATGATGCTGGTGATCTGCGCCGACGTGCTGCTGCGGAACGTCCCCCTGCTCCCGGGCGTGCGCGGCGTGTCCTGGGGCAGCGACGTCACCGAGTCCGGCCTGTACCTGCTCACCATGCTGACCGCCCCCTGGCTGCTGCGCCAGGGCCAGCACATCCGCGTGGACATCGTGCTGCGCGCGGTGCCGGGCACGGTGGCCTGGGTGTGCGAGTGGGCCACCGACATCATGGCGCTGGCCTGCTGCATCGTGATCGCCAACTACGGGTTCAAGGCGATGTTCGCGAGCATGAAGACCGGCTCGATGACCATCAAGACCCTGGTGACGCCGGAGTGGTGGTCGCTCGCGCCGCTGCCGGTGACCTTCGTGCTGCTGGCCATCGAGGTGGTGTTCCGCATGCACCGGCTGTACGGCGCGGAGCGCGGCCCGCGCGACGACGCCGTCAGCGCATCCTGAAACCGGCGCGGCCGGCGCGTCCTTAGAAAACAGAGCGGGAGCAACGACAAGATGTCCTGGGAAGCCGCTGCCTGGCTGCTGCTTGGCGGATCCACCGTACTGCTGTTCCTCGGCCTGCCGGTGGCCTTTTCGTTCCTCGTGATCAACCTGGTGGGCGCCATCATCTTCCTGGGCGGCGAGCCCGGGCTGGTGCAGTTCGTGCGCAACAGCGTGAACTCGGTCACCAGCTTCTCGCTCACGCCCATCCCGCTGTTCGTGCTCATGGGCGAGGTGCTGTTCCATACCGGCCTCGCGGTGAAGGTCATCGAGGGCATCGAGCGCCTGATCAGCCAGGTGCCGGGGCGACTGGCCGTGGTCGCGGTGGTCGCGGGCACGGTGTTCTCCGCGATATCGGGCTCCACCATCGCCACCACCGCCATGCTGGGCAGCCTGATGCTGCCGGTGATGATCGCGCGCGGCTACCACCCGACCATGGCCACCGGCCCGATCATGGCCATAGGCGCGGTGGACATGCTCATCCCGCCCTCGGCGCTGACCGTGCTGCTGGGCAGCCTGTCGGGCATCTCCATCTCCAAGCTGCTGGTCGGCGGCATCGTCCCGGGGCTGATCCTGTCGGTGGTGTTCGTGGTCTACATCGTCGTGCGCGTGAAGATGGACCCCACCCTCGCGCCCACCTCCCCGGTGGAGGAACGCCACGGCTGGGACAAGTTCCGGCCGTTCTTCAAGTACGTGCTGCCGCTGGTGTCGATCTTCGCGATCGTGGTCGGCGCGATGCTGGCCGGCTGGGCCACGCCCACCGAGTCCGCCGCGATCGGCGCCTTTGCCACCGTGGTGCTGGCCCTGCTGTACGGCGCGCTCACGCTGAAGAACCTGCACGCCGCGCTGCTGGGCACCGCCGCCATCTCCGGGATGATCCTGTTCATCATCGTCGGCGCCACCACCTTCTCGCAGATCCTGTCGTTCTCCGGCGCGAGCAGCGGCCTGGTGCAGATGATCACGGACAAGGGCTGGTCACCGATGGTGGTGGTCGCCGGCATGATGCTGCTGCTGATCTTCCTCGGCATCTTCGTCGACCAGGTCAGCATGATGATGATCACGCTGCCGATCTTCATGCCGGTGGTCCAGAAACTGGGGATCGACCCGATCTGGTTCGGCGTGATGTTCCTGATCTGCATGCAGCTGGGCCTGCTGCTGCCGCCGCACGGCATGCTGCTGATGACCATGAAGGGCGTCGCCCCGCCGCAGGTCACCATGTTCCACATCTTCCGCGCCGTCACGCCCTACGTGATCTTCAGCCTGATCGTGCTGACGCTGGTGTTCATCTGGCCGCCGGTCGCGACCTGGCTGCCCAACCTCATAGGCTGAACCCGGCCCATGGCGACCCGACGACCCACCATGCCCCGTCCCGAGGAGGAACACGCATGAACCGCATCGCATCCGCTGCAACCACGGCGCTGGCCGTCCTGGCCACGCTGGCCGCGTCCGCCGCGCTCGCGCAGACCTGGCCCAACCGGCCCGTGCGGGTCATCGTTCCCTTCCCGCCCGGCGGCTCGGCGGACCTGGTAGCGCGCTCGGTCAGCCAGAAGTTCACCGAGAACACCGGCCAGCCCATGGTGGTGGACAACCGACCGGGCGTGGACACCATCCTGGGCATGGAGATGACCGCCAAGGCAGCCCCCGACGGCTACACCGTGGGCTACTCGATCGGCTCGGCGCTCACCATCAACCCCTTCCTGTACTCGAAGCTGCCCTACGACCCGGCCAGGGACTACGCGCCGGTGATGATCATCGCCAGCGTGCCGCTGTCGCTGGTGGTGCATCCCTCGGTGCCGGCCAACACCCCGCAGGAGCTGGCGGCCTACATCCGCGCCAACGACGGCAAGCTGTTCTACGGCTCGGGCAACATCATTTCCCAGATCGCGATGGAAACCGTGCAGCGCGCGGTCGGAGCGCGCATGACCGCCGTCCCCTACAAGGGCAGCGCGCCCAACATCCAGGACATGCTGCGCGGCGAGATGAAGCTGACCATCGAACCGCTGGCCGGGATCATCCCGCACGCCCGCTCCGGCAAGCTGCGGATCATCGCGGTGACCGAATCGCGCCGCGCCAGCGCCGTGCCCGACGTCCCCACGCTGGCCGAGTCCGGCTTCCCCGGCTTCGAGTTCGCCAACTGGCACGGCATCATCGTGCCGGCCGCGACGCCGCGCGACGTGATCGGCCGGCTGCACGAGGAACTGGTCAAGGCGGCCCGCCACCCGGACGTGATCGCGCGCGTGGCGCCGCTGGCCGCCGACATCGTCGCCAGCCGCCCCGAGGAGATGCAGGCGCGGATCAACGCCGAGCGCGAGCGCTTCGGCAAGGTCATCCCCGACATGAAGATCAAGCTGGACTGAGACCCCGCAGGAACACGCAAGCAAGGAAGGCAAGCATGGAACGTTCGTTCAAGGAAGAGGTCAAGTCGCTGCGGCTGGGCGAAGGCGAGGTGTTCCACGGCGAGGGCATCCTCGCGGTGACCAAGGCGCTGCTGCAGTCCGGCGTGTCCTACGTCGGCGGCTACCAGGGCGCGCCCATTTCGCACCTGATCGACGTGCTCGGCGACGCGCGCGACCTGCTGGACGAACTGGGCGTGCACCTGGAGACCAACGCCTCCGAAGCCGGCGCCGCCGCCATGCTGGGCGCGTCCATCGCCTACCCGATACGAGGCGCGGTGGCCTGGAAGTCCACCGTGGGCACCAACGTCGCCTCGGATGCGCTGGCCAACCTGTCCTCGGCCGGGGTCAAGGGCGGCGCGATGATCGTGGTCGGCGAGGACTACGGCGACGGCGCCTCCATCATGCAGGAGCGCACCCACGCCTTCGCCACCAAGTCGCAGATCTGGCTGCTGGACCCGCGCCCCAACCTGCCGACCATCGTGGACATGGTGGAAAAGGGCTTCCAGCTGTCGGAGGCCTCGAACACCCCGGTGATGCTGGAGCTGCGCATCCGCGCCTGCCACGTGCACGGCCAGTTCACCGCCAAGGCCAACGTCGCGCCCAAGGTGTCGCGCAACGCCCTGCTCGCGGAAGCCGATTTCGACTACGACCGCATCGTGCTGCCGCCGTCCACCTACCTGCAGGAAAAGCTCAAGGTCGACGTGCGCTGGCCGGCGGCGGAGAAGTTCGTGCGCGAGAACCGCATGAACGAGTTCTTCGACGGCGACCTGTCCGAGGTCGGCATCATCTGCCAGGGCGGCCTGTACAACGCCACGGTGCGCGCGCTGCAGCAGCTGGGCCTGGCCGATGCCTTCGGCGGCACCCGCGTGCCGATCTACTGCATGAACGTGACCTACCCGCTGATCCCGGACGAGATCGTGCGCTTCTGCACCGGCAAGTCGGCGGTGCTGATGGTCGAGGAAAGCCAGCCCGCCTACATCGAGGACTCGGTGCTGGCCGCGCTGCGCCGCGCCGAGGTCAACGGCCCGCGCATCTACGGCAAGCTCGACCCTACCCATCCCGCCGCCACCGGCGTATTGCCCATGGCGGGCGAGTACACCGGCGCGGTGATGCTGGAGGGCATGGCGAAGTTCATCGTCGCTGCCGCGCCGCGCGGCGTGGACCTGGACGCGGTGCGCGCCGTCGCGCAGGCCGCGGTCACGCCCAAGCAGAAGGCGCTGGAGCTGCTGGGCGGCCCGGTCGCGCCACGCGCCCCCGGCTTCTGCGTCGGCTGCCCGGAGCGCCCGGTGTTCTCGGCCATGAAGCTGATCGAGCGCGAGAGCGGGCGCTTCCACATGTCGGCCGACATCGGCTGCCACCTGTTCTCCACCCTGCCGCCGTTCAACATGGGCAACACCGTGCTCGGCTACGGGCTGGGCCTGGCGTCCAACTCGGCGATCGACCCGCTGTTCTCGCGGCGCACGGTCACGGTGATGGGCGACGGCGGCTTCTGGCACAACGGCCTGACCTCGGGCGTAGCCAACTCGGCGTTCAACAAGGATGACGGCATCCTGGTCATCATGAAGAACGGCTACACCTCGGCCACCGGCACCCAGAACATCCCGTCCTCGCCGCACCAGGACGAGTCCAAGTCCGAAGACATGGGCATCGAGAAGGCCCTGTCCAGCCTGGGCGTGGGCTACGTGAAGAAGGTCTACACCTACCACGTGTCCACCATGGCCAAGGTGCTGAAGGAGGCTATGGCCTCGCCCTACGCCGGCCTGAAGGTGATCATCGCCGAGGCCGAGTGCCAGCTGGAGCGCCAGCGCCGCATCAAGCCCATGATCGCGCGCGCCCTCAAGGCCGGCGAGCGCGTGGTGCGCACCCGCTTCGGCGTGGACGAGGACACCTGCTCGGGCGACCACTCCTGCATCCGGCTGTCGGGCTGCCCCTCGCTCACCATCAAGGCGTCCTCGGACCCGCTGAAGGTGGACCCGGTCGCGCACGTGAACAACGGCTGCGTCGGCTGCGGCCTGTGCGGCGAGGTGTCGCATGCCGCCATCCTCTGTCCCTCGTTCTACCGCGCGGAGATCGTGCACAACCCCGGTCCCTGGGACCGCCTGCTGGCGCGCCTGCGCCGCGGCGTGATCTCGGCCCTGCAGCCGGCCTGAGCCGCCGGCACGACACCCGGAGCACCACCATGTCCACCAACTCCTCCCTGCCCGCGTCCCTACCTGAGCGCCCCATCACCATCCTGATCGCCGCGCTGGGCGGCGAAGGCGGCGGCGTGATGGCCGACTGGATCATCGCCGCGGCGACGGCGCGCGACTTCCCGGTCCAGTCCACGTCCATCCCCGGCGTGGCGCAGCGCACCGGCGCGACCACCTACTACCTCGAGATCTATCCGGCCAAGGTGTCCGACCTCGGCGGACGCCGCCCGGTGATGACCCTCACGCCCTCGCCCGCCTGGGTGGACGTGATGGTGGCCTCCGAACTGCTGGAAGTCGGCCGCGCGCTGCAGAACGGCTACGTCACGCCGGAACGCACCACGCTGATCGGCTCCACCCACCGCGTCTACACCGTGACCGAGAAGATGCAGATGGGCGACGGCCGCGCCGACAGCGACCGCATCATCGCGGCGGCGCAGGCCTTGGCCAAGCGCGCGGTGCTGTTCGACATGCAGCAGATGGCGCAGGACTCGGGCACGGTGATCAATGCGGTGATCTTCGGCGCGCTGGTCGGCTCGGGCGCGCTGCCGCTGTCGCGTGAAGACTGCGAGAACGCGATCCGCGCCTTCGGCAAGGGCGCCGAGCCCAGCCTGCGCGGCTTCGCCGCCGGCTTCGCGCATGCCGCCGGCCCGGACAAGGTCACCACCCCGGAACAGGCCGTGCGCCTGCGCGGCGAGCCGGTGGAGCGCGTGCGCCAGTCCTTCCCGGCCGAATGCCACCGCATCCTCGAGGAGGGCGTGGCGCGTACCCGCGACTTCCAGGACCTGGACTACGCCAACCTCTACCTCGACCGGCTGGAGCCGATCGCGAAGCTGGACCGCGAGCAGGGGGGCCTGGCCACCGGCTGCAAGCTCACCACCGAGACCGGGCGTTTCCTCGCGCTGTGGATGGCCTACGAGGACGTGATCCGCGTCGCCGACCTCAAGACCCGCGCCAGCCGCTTCGAGCGGGTACGCAACGAGGTGCAGGCCAAGGACGACGAGCCGATGCACGTCATCGAGTACCTCAAGCCCGGCGTCGAGGAACTGGCGGCGATGCTGCCGCCGTCCCTGTCGAAGTCCTTCCTCGGCTGGGCGCAGCGCCGCGGCCTGACCCACAAGCTGAACGTCGGCCTGTACGTGAAGACCACCAGCGTCTTCGGCTTCCTGCTGATGCGCACCCTCGCCTCGCTGCGCGTGATCCGCCGCAGCACCGCGCGCTGGCACGAGGAACAGGACCTGATCACGCGCTGGCTGGACGCGGTCCGCGCCGCCGCCGCGAAGGACCTGGGCCTCGCGCTGGAGATCGCGCTCTGCGGCCGCATGATCAAGGGCTACGGCGACACGCACCGGCGAGGCAAGGACAACTTCCTGCGCATCATGGACACGCTGGTCGCCGGCAACGCGGTGGCCGATGCGGGACGTGCCGCAGCGATACGCGCAGCGCGCGAGGCGGCGCTGGCCGACCCTGAGGGCCGCAAGCTGGAAGGCGCGCTGTCCGGCCACGGCATCACGCCGCTGCCGCCCAAGCCCAAGACGCTGCAGTTCGTGCGCAAGAAGCCCGGGCAGGCGAAAGCCGCCTGAGGCAGTACCGGACCCGACACGGCGGGGAGGCCGCGATGGAGCGCTCGTTCCGATCCGAGATTGAATCGCTCAAGCTGGGCGACGGGGACCTGTTCCGCGGCGAGGGCATCCTCGCGGTGACCAAGGCCCTGCTGCAGTCCGGCGTGTCCTATGTCGGCGGCTACCAGGGCGCGCCGGTGTCGCACCTGCTGGACGTGATGGTGCAGGCGCGCGACTACATGGACGAACTCGGCGTGCACGTCGAGGCCTGCACCAACGAGGCTTCGGCCGCTGCGATGCTGGGCGCCTCCATCAACTACCCGGCGCGCGGCGCGGTGACCTGGAAGTCCATCGTCGGCACCAACGTGGCCTCGGACGCGCTGTCCTACCTGTCCACCGCCGGCGTCGTCGGCGGCGCGCTGATCGTGGTCGGCGAGGACTACGGCGACGGGGCCAGCGTCGCGCTGGAGCGCACCCACGCGTTCGCGCTCAAGTCCTCGATGTGCCTGCTGGACCCGCGCCCGGACCTGGCCTGCATCGCCGACATGGTGGAACACGGCTTCGCGCTGTCGGAGGCCTCCAACACCCCGGTGATGCTGGAGCTGCGCATCCGCGCCTGCCACCTGCAGGGCAGCTTCACCACCCGGGCCAACCGCGCGCCGGCCTTCTCTACCCGCTCGCCCTCGCAGCTGCCGGCGACGTTCAACTACGACCGCCTGTCGCACCCGCCCGCCACCTACCGCCAGGAGAAGCTCAAGGCCGAGGTGCGCCTGCCTGCCGCGCGTCGCTACATCGAGGAACACCGGCTGAACGAGGTGTTCGGGGAGGATGCCGCAGGCACCCCAACAAGCGCCAACGTCGGCCTGGTGGTCCCGGGCGGCCTGTACAACAACCTGCTGCGCGCGCTGTCGATCTGCGGCCTGGCCGACGAGTTCGGCAACGCCCGCCTGCCCATCCTGTGCCTGAACGCGACCTACCCGCTGGTGCCGGGCGAGATCGAGCGCTTCTGCAAAGGCAAGGCAGCGGTGCTGGTCATCGAGGAAGGCCAGCCGGAGTTCATCGAGCAGGACGTCGCCACCCTGCTGCACCGCGCCGGCAGCGCCACGCGGGTGCACGGCAAGGACATGCTGATGATGGCCGGCGAATACACCACCGAGGTGATGGTGCGCGGCCTCGCACGCTTCCTCGCGCAGCACGCCCCTGCCATCGACACCTCGGGCGCGGCGCGCTGGCAGGAAGGCGTGGAACGCACCCGCGAGAAGGCCATGTCCCTGCTCGGCCCGCTGCCGCCGCGCCCGCCGACCTTCTGCGTCGGCTGCCCGGAGCGCCCGGTGTTCGCCGCGATGAAGCTCGCGCAGGCGGAGATCGGCCGGCCGCATATCGCCGCCGACATCGGCTGCCATGCCTTCGCCACCTTCGAGCCGTTCTCGCAGGGCAACACCATCCTCGGCTACGGCATGAGCCTGGCCAGCGCCGCCGGCATCGGCCCGATGATGGCGCAGCGGCCGATGGCCATCATGGGAGACGGCGGCTTCTGGCACAACGGCCTGCTCTCGGGCGTGGCGTCCAACCTGCTCAACGGCGGGGACGCGGTGCTGGTGATCATGAAAAACGGCTACACCTCGGCTACCGGCACGCAGGCGGTGATCTCCACGCCGGGCGAGGAAGCCCGCGCCGAGGCGCGCGGCGGGAGCGCGGCCCACGCCGATACCACCATCGAGGGCACGCTCGCCGGCATGGGCGTCAAATGGATGCGCACGGTGCACACCTACAAGGTGGCGCAGATGGCCGAGACCCTGAAGGCGGCCTTCACCGCGCCCGAGCCCGGGCTGAAGGTGATCGTCGCCGAGGGCGAATGCCAGCTGGAGCGCCAGCGCCGCATCCGGCCGGTGCTGTCGCGCATGCTGTCCTCGGGCGAGCGCGTGCCGCGCACCCGCTTCGGCGTGGACGAAGACACCTGCTCGGGCGACCACTCCTGCATCAGGCTGTCGGGCTGTCCCTCGCTCACCGTGAAGCCCGCCTCCGACATCCTCAAGGTGGACCCGGTGGCGCACGTGAACAATGCCTGCGTCGGCTGCGGCCTGTGCGGCGAAGTGGCGCATGCCGCCGTGCTCTGCCCGTCCTTTTACCGCGCGGAGATCGTGCAGAACCCGGGGCCCTGGGACCGGCTGCTCGACCGGCTGCGGCGGGCGGTCATCGGCGCACTGCAGCACGCCTGAGCCGTCGCTGCATCTACACTGGGCGCCGCGCCTGCGGGATGCCAACACGCTTGCGCGCAAACCAGCCAACCACCGAACCCGGACTCCCATGACCGCCAGCACCGAGGTGCGCAAAGCCAACCTGCGCCGCCTGTTCCAGCCCCGCTCCATCGCCATCGTCGGCGCCTCCACCTCGCCCGACAAGGCCGGCTACCAGGCGGTGAAGACCCTGTCGGGCTTCCCGGGCACGCTGGTCCCGATCAACCCCAAGGCCACGGAAATCCTCGGGCACAAGGCCTTCCCGTCGGTCACCGAGGCGACGCGTGCGCTGGGTGCCGCGCCCGACTTCGTGATCCTCGCCGTGCCGGCGCAGGGCTGCGTCGCTGCGCTGGCGGAAGCCGCGGCCTGCGGCTGCGGCGGCACGATGATCATCTCCGGCGGCTTCGGCGAGGCCGGTGGCGAAGGCATCGTGCTGCAGCAGCAGCTGGAAGCGATCTGCCGCGGCGACTCCGGCATACGCGTGCTCGGGCCGAACACCTCGGGCTACCTCTATCCGCCCGGCAGGACCTTCGCGAGCTTCGCCCCCGGCGTGGAGACCCTGCAGGCTGGCCCCGTGGCCGTGGTCGCGCAGTCCGGCGGGGTGAACCTGACCCTGGCTTACCTGATCGAGCGCCAGGGCCTGGGACTGTCGCTGTCGGTCGGCCTTGGCAATGCGGTGGACACCGACGCAGCCGACGTGCTGGAACTGATCGCCGAGGACGACAGCACCACCGCGATCGCGCTGCACCTGGAAGGCTTCGACAACGGGCGCAGGCTGTACGACGTGCTCCGCCGCATCACGCCGAACAAGGCGGTGGTCGCGGTGGTCGCGGGCCGCTCGGACATAGGCGCGTTCGCGCAATCGCATACCGGCAACCTCATCGGCGCCTGGGACCGCAAGGCGGCGATGCTGCGCCAGGCCGGCGTGATCGTGGTGGACGGCACCGAGCAGGTGGCGCAGGCGGTGGCGGTGCTGGCGCGCGGGCGCATCCCGCCCAAGGCGCGCCCCGGCATCGGCCTGCTCACCGGCCAGGCCGGCCCCGGCCTGCTCACGGTGGATGCGATCAAGCAGGCCGGCGTGGACGTGCCGGAACTGGCCGAAGCCACCGTGGCCCAGATCGCCACCCTGCTGCCGCCGCTGACCTACATGAAGAACCCGGTGGACACCGGGCGCCCCGGCCCGACTTTCCCGCAGGTGCTGCAGGCGCTGGCGCGCGACCCGGCGATCGACGCGGTGGCGATGTTCACCATCTACGAACCCGCGGCGGTGGACCCGGTGGCGGTGCTGTCGGACGTGAAGGTCGGCAAGCCGCTGGTGTACGGCACGCTGGGCCTGTCGAACCTGGTCGGCCCGACGCTGGCGGCCCTCACCGGCCGCAGCATTCCCTGCGCGATCTCGCCCGAGATGCTGGCGCTGGGCGCGGTGGTACTCGCCAAGGATGCGATGGCGCAGCACCGCATGCAGGCTGGCGCGGCCAACAAGGACGGCGAGGTCGCGACCGCCAAGGCCCTGCAAGGCCCGCTCGACGAACAGCAGGCCAAGGCCCTGCTCGCGATGCATGGCATCCGTGTGCCGCGATCACGCGCCTGCGCCAGCCGCGACGAGGCACGCGCCGCCTTCGGCGCCATGGACAGGCCGCTGGTCGCCAAGATCCTGTCGAGCGAGATCGCGCACAAGACCGAGGCCGGCGGCGTGAAGCTGAACATCAGGACCGACGGCGAACTCGAGGCCGCGCTGGATGCGCTGGATGCGATCCCGCTGAAAGGCGCGCGCCGTTACCTGCTGGAAGATATGGCCGCACCCGCGCCAGAGCTGATCGTCGGTGGCGTGCGCGATCCGGTGTTCGGCCCGGTGGTGGTGCTGGGCCTGGGCGGCACCGCGGCCGAGGCGCTGCGCGATTCCAGCGTGCGCCTCGCGCCGCTGACGACGGCCGATGCGCTGGAGATGATCGAGGAGCTGCGCGGCAAGGCGCTGCTCGAAGGCTTCCGCGGCACGCCTGCCACCGACAAGGGCGCGATCGCAGAACTGATGGTTGCCGTGTCGCAGCTGATGGCCGCGCATCCGGAGATCGCCGAGCTGGACATCAACCCGGTGCGCGCCTATCCCGACCGTGTGGTGGCGCTGGATGCGCTGGTGGTGCTTTGATCCGGCGCGCTCCTTGTGTGACCCTCAGTTACGGGAAAGCCGCCGCCAGCGGTACCCCACCGTGACCACCTCGCCGCGCGACATCACCGCATAGGTCTTCGCGATCCGGGCGATGCGCGCGCGCAGCGCCGGCGCGGTGTCGCGTTCCAGCCGGCGTCGCGCCGCCTTGTCGAAGAACAGCACGACGCCGCCCCGGTGGTCGTGCAGCTCGCGTCCGTAGTCAAACAGGCAGTCGAGCGCCTGGGCCGGGATGCCGCGCTGCTGCATGCGGGCGAGGGCGTGGCGGCTGAGGGCATGCAGTGAAGCTGGCGTGGCTGGATTCGTGGTCGTCGGCATGGCTGGCTCCGGTTGGCAGGTTGCAGCCAGTATGGGCAGGCCGGTGGCTCAGCACGCGAGCCTACCATTTTTATTCAATAAAACAGCGGGTTATCACGTTTTCGGCACATTGTCAGGGCGTCCAGTCCCAAGCCACATCGCGCCAGCGCACCGCGCGCAGCGACGCGAGCACCGCTTCGTCCGTGGGCAGGCCCCAGTCGTCCTGGAACCACACCAGCACGGCGGATGAGTAGACCTCGCCGTCGTCGCGAGCCGGCTTGCCGCTGATGAACTCGGCCATGCAGGTGACCGCGCCGAGCAGGCGTACCGGCTCGCGGTAGTCCAGCGGCCCGTCGCGCTTGCTGCGGCTGAGCAGGGTGCCGGCGCGCAGTCGGGAGGGAACGATCGCCACCCCCGAAGCCGGACACGGGAACAGCCGCGCCGCGCGCTCCCTCACCTCCTCGACATGCCGCGCGACGGTGCGCGGATAGCCGGCGAGCAGGCCGGCATAGGTGGCGCATTGGTGCAGCGTGTCCAGGGACACGCTGCGCGCGTCCTCGTCCAGTTGCAGCGAGAAGCGCGGGGGCATCACGTTCAGCCTCCCGGTGACCTCGCCCAGGTCCTCGAACGGCCAGTCCGGCTCGGCCGGCGCGGTGCTCACTCGATCACCAGCCAGATGACCCAGGCCGCCACCAGCGGCAGGTATTCGATGAAGCCGGCAATGTCGGTGGGGATGTGCAAGGGCATGGTCGTGCTCCCGGTGTGTGGATGACCGGGACAGTCTGGCGCGCCAGTGGCTCACGGCGTGAGCCAGCGTGAATCAGACGCTCACGACGGGAGCCCACGTGAACCGGACGCTCACGACATGAGCCCGCGTGAACCGGATGCTCAGGACGTAAGCCTGGGCCGGCGGGCCGCAGCCCTAGCGGTACTGCTTCGCCGCCGCCAGCAACTGCGCGCGTACTTCCTCGCGCAGTTCCATCGGGCCCAGCACCTCGACCTCCGGGCCCCAGCGCAGGATGTCCATCACCAGCTCGCGCGGCTGGTTGTAGGGCAGCTCCAGCAGCCAGCTGCCGTCCGGCTCCTCGCTGGCCTTCTGCTTCGGGTGCCACTGCTCGGCCGACACCCAGCGCTTCACCGCGGGCGAGAAGCGCAGCGTCGCCCACTCCACCTGCCGCCCGGCGAAGATGCCGTAGCCCGAGGACAGGAAGGCGTCCAGCTCCTTCTCCGGCATGTCCTTCGCCTTCTCCTCCAGCAGCACGGCCGACTGGATCGCATCCAGCGCGAAGCTGCGCAGGTCCCCGCGCAGGTGGCACCAGGCGTCCACGTACCAGTTGCCGCGGTAGAACACCATGCGCTGCGGCGAGATGTCGCGCTCGGTGGCGACGTCGCTGGAGCGCGCGTGGTAGCTGACGTGCATGCGCCGCCGGCGCAGCGTCGCCCCGGCCACCAGCGAGAAGTACTCGGCGCTCACCGGCCGCGACGCGATGCGGATGATGCGGATGCGGCGCTCGACTTCCGCCGGGGACTGGTCGTCCGAGGCGAGCATCCCCTGCAGCCGTTCCAGCAGCGGCGCCACCTGCGGCGCGAGGATGCCCGGCTCCAGGCCCTTGAGCAGGTGCTGCATGGTGAGTAGCGCATGGACTTCGGACGCGTTGAACCACAGCCCGGGCAGCTCGCTGCGCGATGGCGCGCCGCCCTGCTCGGCGAGGCGATAGCCGCCGGCGTCGCGGTCCCATTCGATCGGCACGTTCATGCGGTCGCGCAGGTACTCGATGTCGCGCTTGAAGGTGGCGCGCGAGACCTCCAGCCCCGACAGGAAATCCGCGAGGGGCACCACGCGCCTCTGGCGCAGCAGCTGCTGGATCTTGTAGAAGCGTTCGGTGCGGTCCATGGCTGCGGCCATCATGGCACAGGCCGGCCGCCGCCCTGTGCTGCCGCAGTGCCATACCGGGTGGGCTAACATCGCCCCATGAACCAGTCCTTCACGCACCACCACCGCATCCGCTTCGCCGACTGCGACCCGGCCGGCATCGTCTATTTCCCGCGCTACCTGGAAATGGTCAACGACCTGACCGAGAACTGGTTCGGCGAGGGCCTGGGCACGGACTTCCACGAGTTCCACCTCGTGCAACGCTACGGCGTGCCGGTGGTGAACACCCGCGTCGAGTTCACCAAGGCCTGCCGGCTGATGGAGCCGCTGGAGCTGGAGCTGCGCGTGCAGTCGCTGGGCCGCAGCTCGGCGGTGCTGGCGATACGCGGCCACGTGGGCGGCGAGGAGCGCCTGCGCCTGCGCCACAAGGTGGCGATGATGTCGCTGGATACCTACCGTGCCACGCCCATCCCCGAGGGCCTGCGCGCGCGCATGCAGGAGTTCCTGGTCGATCCGCCCGCAGCGGCCACGCCCGATCCCGTCACGCATGACGGCCAGGTCCCCGCCTGCGCCTTCCGCGCGCCGCAGCCGCTGCGTTTCGCGCACTGCGACCCCGCGGGCATCGGCTTCTACCCGCGCTACTTCGACCTGTTCAACGCGGTGATGGAGGACTGGTTCGCGCAGGGCCTGGGCTGCCCCTGGGGCACGGACTTCATGGGCCCGCGCAACCTGCGCATCCCGGCGCTGGCGATCACGGTGGAGTTCCAGCGCGCCAGCCGCATGGGCGAGCTGCTGGACTTCGACCTCTGGGTCACCCGCATGGGCCGCAGCACCCTGGACCTCGCGCTGCAGGTGACGGTGAAGGGCGAACCGCGCCTGCGCGTGGCATGGACGGTCTGCATGATCGACTTCACCACCTTCAAGTCCACCCCAATCCCGGAGGACTTGAAGACACGAATCCGGAATTTCATGCCCAGCGCCTAATCTGGCACGGGGCGAGAGGGGTAACGGGGAGAGAGGGCCCTCCCTCTCTCCCTGTTCGACTAGGGCAGGCGTCCCGAACTACAGAGACGGATATCTAGCCACCCCGTAGCCCAGGGGGCCTAAACGCGCCGCGTTTAGTCCCCCTTGATATTCGCGTCCTTCACCAGCTTCGCCAGCGTGTCGTACTCGGCCTTGTTCCGGCGGCCGAGTTCCTCGGGCGTGCTCTGGATCACCGACACGCCGTGCTTGGCCATCGCGTCACGCGTCTCCGGCTCCGCCAGGATGGCGCGGAACTCGGCGTTGTACTTGGCCACGATGTCCGCCGGCATGCCGGGCGGCCCCCAGGCGGCGAACCAGGCGTCCATGTCGTAGCCGGTCACGCCGTTCTCGTGCAGCGAGGGGATGTCGGGCGTCAGCGGCGAGCGCTCGCGGCCGGAGCCGCCGAGGATGCGCAGGCGCCCCTCGCGGCTCATGGTGAGCGCCGAGCCCATGGGCAGGAACATGGCCGCGATCTGGCCGCCGAGCAGGTCGGTGGTGGCCTGCGCCGAGCCCTTGTACGGGATGTGGGTGATGTTGATCCCGGTCTGGAGCTTGAACTTCTCCATGAACAGGTGATGGTAGGTGCCGTTGCCCGGCGAGCCGTAGTTCACCGAGTTGCCGGCCTTCCTGCCCCAGGCGATGAACTCGCGCACGTTGTTTGCCGGCACCGAGCTGTGGCAGACCAGCGCGAAGATGTTGCTGCCCACCATGGAGATCGGCGTGAAGCCGTTGACCACGTCGAAGGGCACCTTGAAGAACAGCGGCAGCGTGAGCGTCGAGGACACGTTGATGCTGATGGTGTGGCCGTCGGGCGCCGACTTGGCCACCGCCTCCATGCCGATCGCGCCGGCCGCGCCGGGGCGGTTCTCGACCACGAAGGGCTGGTTCCAGCGTGCCTGCAGCCGCGGCGCGAGCGTGCGCGCGAGGAAGTCGGGCGTGGTGGCCGTGGTCTGCGCGAGGATCACGCGCACCGGCCGGTTGGAGAGGCCCTGCGCGAAGGACGGCATGGGCAGGGCCATGGCGGCGAGGGCCGCGCCCGCGCCAGTGACGATACGGCGGCGGCGCTGGTTGGGCTCGGCGTTCAGATCGTAAGCGCCCTCTGACCGTGGGTCGATTGTCATGTCACTCCTCCTGTGGGCCTCCCGGTGCGGGAAGGCCTGTGTTGCTGGCCTGTGTTGCTGGATGCGGCTTGTCCCTGCCCGGCCCCGTCTGCGCGGGGCCTGCGGCAAAACTATACCTTCATGCCGCCCTGGGAACGGCCTTGGGATCCTTGAACAATTCGGATGGCTCGATGTCGCCGAAGGCCGGCAGGTTGGACGGCGGCGGGCCTTCCCACATGTCGGTGGTGCGGTGCGTCTTGTCCAGCATGCGCGGCTGGCGCGCGCCGACCTCGGGGAATTCCTCCATGCCCACGGTGTACTCGACGGTGAAGCCGTCCGGGTCCGCCATGTACTGGAACACGCTGCCCGAGGCCATGTGCCGCCCCGGCGCCGGCGCGACCAGCACGCCGGCCTTGGCCATGCGGTTCTTGCCGTACATCAGGTCGTCCATGGATTTGACCGTGAAGGCGATGTGGAAGAACGCGTTGCGGTCGCTCTTCTGCAGGGCGAAGGAATGGTGGTACGGGTTCGGGAAGCAGCGCATGAAGGCGAAGTAGCGCTCGCCGGTGGGCTCGTGGCGGAAGTCCGACGTCCGGAAGTTCATCACCTCCGAGTAGAACTTGTGCGGCCCGGGGAACTCGGCCACGCGCATCACCGCGTGCGACAGGTGCGAGAGGTTCACCGGGTGCGGCAGGAAGGGCTGCGGGCGCGACATCAGGCCGACGAACAGCTCGACCGTGGTGCCTATCGGGTCCACCAGCCGGATGCCCGGGCCGCAGCGCAGGCGGTAAGACTCTTCCTGCGATATGCGCGCGAAGCGCACGCCGGACTTGGTGAGCCACTCTTCCGCGACCGCCAGCTGCGCCTCGTTCTCCAGTTCGAAGGCGACGCGCTTGAAGCTCGGCGCCTTGTTCGGCGCGGTGGACTGCACCAGCACCAGGTTGTGGTGGTCGCTGTTGCACGACAGGAAGGCCTCGCCGTGCTGGTTGGTCTCCACCAGGTCCAGGCCCACCATGTCGCGGTAGAACGCGACCGAGCGGTCCAGGTCCGAGACGTTGAACGCGACGTATCCGAGTTTCTTGTAGCGCATCATGGCTGGCTCACCTCATGCCATCTTGTGGAAGATCCGGTCGATGTCGACCGAGCTGACGAAGCCCTGCTTCACCGCGGCGGCGCAGAACGCGCGCACCACTTGCTCGTTGCGCTGCCAGCCGTAGCCGTTCCAGCCCGGTCCGAGCGCGGCATAGGTGTCGTCCAGCTGCATGTCGGCCAGCGGCAGGAACTGCGCCGTATGGTGGCCGACCTCGTCATCACCCGCGGCCAGCGCGTCGGCGAACAGCTTGTAGATGCCGGCGGCGAGTTCGGGTTTGGCTTCCAGCAGCTCGCGCTTGACCGCCAGCACATGGGTCACCGGGATGATGCCGGTAGACTTCACCGTGGCGAGGGCCGACTCGATGGGCTTTTTCGCCAGGTGGCGGATGTCCTTCAGGTCGCTGGGGCGGCGCGCGAAGATGAAGCAATCGGCCTCCCCCGAGCGCAGCACGTCGGACTGCTTCTTTCCGACCAGGGACCAGTCGTACTTGAACTGCTCCGGGTAGGGCATGCCGTCGATGCGGTCCTTGCCCAGCGGGCACCAGGTCACGTCGCCCAGGCCCACGCCGGCGGCTTCGAGGAACATGCGGTGCCAGATCGCGGCCGTCACCCAGAACTGCGGCACGGCGATGCGCTTGCCCTTGAGCGAACCATGCCCGTCCAGCGGCGCGTCGGCGCGGCAGAAGGCGTACTGCGACACCAGCTTCTTGGCGAACACCGGCAGTCCGATGAACTTGTCCGCGTTCGGGCTGCCCGGCTCGCAGACCTTGATGTAGGTCGCCAGCGAGAACTCGCCCGCGTCGAACTCGCCGGCCAGGGTCTTCAGCGTGCACTCGTCGATGGTCTTGGTGACGGTGACGCTGTAGTCGATGCCGGGCGCGGACACGGTGCGCTCGATCAGCGGCATGGTGTGCAGGTACTTGGTGGTGCCTATGCGTAGCGGGACGTTGCTCATTCGGGCCGATCTGCCTGTATGCGTTGCCGGAACGTTGTGGGGGAAATCTCGGGTCTCATTATGCAGGATTGGAATGCCGTCCTGAACCGGCGGAAGGCGGCCCGCGCGAGCGCCATCACTGGTGCGCCGCAGCATCCGGGAACGAAATGGCATCGGATGACGCATCCCGCCATATGGGACAGAATACGGCGTCGACTCAAACGAATACGTAGACCGAACACGAACCGGGAGCAGTGCATGGATTACGCAGGACTGGTGCGCAACCGGCCGGAGGCGCTGGACTTCCAGGTCAACCGCCGCACGCTGGTGGACCCGGCCATCCTCGAGGGCGAGTGGCGCCACATCTTCGACACCTGCTGGGTGTACGTGGGCCACGAATCCGAGGTGCGCGAGCCGGGCGACTTCAAGACCCGCACCGTCTGCGGCCGCCCGCTGATCTTCTGCCGCGACGAGGCCAACGCGCCGCGCGTGTTCCTCAACAGCTGCCGGCATCGCGCCGCGGTGGTGTGCCGCGAGCCCGAGGGCAACGCGCGCAGCTACTTCTGCTTCTACCATGGCTGGACCTACGACCGTAACGGCGCGCTGGACGGCGTGCCGGGCGAAGGCTCCTACCCCAAGACCTTCAGCAAGGCGGACTACGGCCTCGCCTCCCCGCCGCGCGTGGACAGCTACCGCGGCTTCGTGTTCGTGAACTTCGACCCCAGGGCCATGCCGCTGGCGGATTACCTGGCCGGCGCGAAGGAATACCTCGACCTGATCGTGGACCAGTCGCCCTCCGGGAAGATGGAGGTGATACGCGGGGTGCAGGAGTACGACATCCGCGCCAACTGGAAGCTGCTGGTGGAGAACAGCTTCGACGACTACCACCTGATGACCACCCACTCCACCTGGCTGAACTACATGCGCAACTCGGGCCTGGAGATCAAGCGCCCGGAGCGCGGCCACCTGATGCCCTCGCACGGCGTGGGCAAGGACCTCGGCAACGGCCATGCGGTCATCGACAACGTGAACTTCCGCGGCCGGCCGGTGGCCAAGTGGATCCCGCTCTACGGCGAGGCGGCGAAACCCGAGATCGAGCGCATCCGCGCCGAGCTGGTGGCGCGGCTGGGCGAGGCGCGCGCCACGCGCGTGGCCGACACCAACCGCAACCTGGTGATCTTCCCCAACCTGGTGATCAACGACGGCTCGTCGGTGACCATACGCAGCTTCCAGCCGGTGGCGCCGGACCACATGAAGGTGCGCGCCTGGGCGCTGGGGCCGGTCGAGGAGTCGCCGCTGGCGCGCTCCATCCGCCTCGACAGCTTCCTCACCTTCTACGGGCCGGGCGGTTTCGCCACCCCCGACGACGTGGAGGCGCTGGAGTGCGTGCAGGCGGGCCTGGCCACCTGGCGCGAGGTGCCCTGGTCGGTGATGACCCGCGGCATGGAAAAGCAGGGCGAGCAGCTCAACACCGACGAGCTGCACCTGCGCACCTTCTGGATACAGTGGGACAAGCTGATGCGGGCGAAGCGGGACGCTGATGGAGAGCGGGCATGAGCGCCTCCCCGATGACAACTGCGCTCACCGCCGCCACGATCACCCGCGCCCAGGTCGAGGACTTCCTGTTCGGGGAAGCCGCGCTGCTGGACGAATGGAAGCTGGACGAGTGGCTCACCCTGCTCACCGAGGACGCGACCTACCGCGTGCCGCCGAACGACACGCCCGACGCCGATCCGGCGAGCACGCTGTTCACCATCGCCGACGACATCCGCCGCATCCGCGAGCGCGTGGTGCGGCTCAAGGACCGCAACGCGCATGCCGAATTCCCACGCTCGCGCACCCGGCGGATGATTGCGAACGTGCGCATCACCGAGCGCGGCGCCGACACGGTCCGGGTGGCGGCGAACTTCGTGGTCTACCGCTTCCGGCGCGAGGAAGGCATACGCGAGTACGTGGGCCACTACCGCCATGTCCTGCGCGTCAGCGAGGGAAAAGTCCTGATCGCCGCGCGCGAGGCGGTGATCGATGCGATGGAACTGGGTAGACTCGGTTCCGTCAGCTTCATCCTGTAGCTTCCATCCCCGAGGAGCGCCCCGTGACCGTCACCGTCGACCTGTTCCGCAACGAAGCCGACCGCGCAGAAACCTTCCCGGCCGGGCACACCCTGTTCGCCGAGGGCACGAACGGCGAGATGATGTTCGTGGTGATCGAGGGCGAAGTCGAGCTGCGCGTGCGCGGCCAGGTGGTGGACCACGTCGGCCCCGGCGGCGTGCTGGGCGAGATGTCCCTGATCGACCCGGAACCGCGCGCCGCCAGCGCGGTGACCGTCACCCCCTGCAAGCTGGTGCAGATCGACAAGCACCGCTTCATGTTCCTGGTGCAGCAGACCCCGCACTTCGCGCTGCAGATCATGCGCGTGATCGCGGACCGGCTGCGTCGGATGAACGCGCGGCTGTAACTTTCCTGCTGGCGCCCGGGCAACGCCGGGCAAGGCTCGGATCGCTGCTCAGGGTGCGATCTGGCGCCGCATCGAATTGGACAACACCCGCGCGCTGAACACCACGCGGTCGGTCACCGCGCGCAGGCGCCGCTCGCTGATGCCCGCGTCCCACAGCGTCACCGACAGGCTGCCGATGATGGCGCCCTCGCCGTCGAACACGGGTGCCGCCACGCCCACCACGCCCTGCGTGACCTCACCGCGCGACACGCAGCAGCCCTCGCGGCGCACCAGCGCCAGGCCCGCCTGCAGTTCCTGCAGGCTGCGCGGACCGCCGGGCTGGGTGAACTGGGCATTTTCGCGCTCCCAGAGCACGCGCAGCTGCGCCGGACGCAGGTAGGCGAGGATGGCGCGCGAGGCGGCGCCGCGCGCCAGCGGCATCGCCCGGCCGCGCTCGTAGCTGGAGCGGAACTCGGCGGCGGCGCCCTCCTGGTGCACGCACAGCACATGGCCGCGGTAGTGGCGGCAGATCAGGCCCACGCCCGGGACTTCCGACAGCAGCGCCTGCAGCAGCGGGCGGCCGTCCACGATCAGCGGGTCGCTGGAGCGCATGCCGTAGTCGAGCTCGGCCACCCGCGGGCCGAGGGTGTAGCCGATGTCCGGCAGCGAGGTGACCAGGCCGGCCTCGCTCAGCACCTTGAGGTAGCGGTACAGCGTGGAGCGCGGCACGCCCAGCTGCTCGCCCATGCGCTCGGGCGTCCAGCGCCCCTCGCCCTGCTCGAACAGGTCGAGGATGTCCATCATCTTCTGGAGGCTGGAGCGGCGCTTGCTGGAAGCGGCGGGCTTGTTCGCGGGTCGGGCCATGCGCGGGACTTTCGCATGATTGGACCGGGGTTGCCAACCGTGTGCCACCCGCGCTGCCCCAAGGGGCAGGGGCACGACCGGGCGGCCGTGACGGCTTTGCGGCGCGCGTTCATAATCCTCCCGCCCGTCCACCAGGAGCCCCGCCATGGATGACCGCAGCGCCGCAGGCCGCACCGTACCGAGCGACGTCCCGAGCGACGTACCGAACGACGACAGGTTGGCCAAGCGGCGCGGCATGCTCGCCGCGCTGGGCGCAGGCGCCCTGCTGCCGGCGGCTGCGTTCCCGGGCCACGCCGTCGCACAGGTTCCAGCCCAAGCCCCTGCGCCGGCCCAGACGCCGGCCCCGGCACGGCCCAAGGGCCCGCGCGTGTTCATGGACTACGACCAGGCCGAACTGGACGCGTCCTACGACCAGGCGGTGTACGCGCCCAACCAGCGCCAGGTGACCGGGCGCTACGTCACCAACAGCGACGCCACGCGCGAGCGCCTGGGCGCGCCGCTGCGCGTGGCCTATGGGCCTAGCGAGATCGAGAAGCTCGACATCTACCGCACCAGCCGCCCGAACGCGCCCATCCACGTGTTCATCCACGGCGGCGCCTGGCGCGGCGGCATGGCCAAGGACTACGCCTATCCGGCCGAGAGTTTCGTGCGCGCCGGGGCGCATTACGTGGTGCCGGACTTCGTGAACGTGCTGGAAACCAGGGGCGACCTGATGCCCATGGCCGAGCAGGTGCGCCGCGCCGTGGCCTGGTGCCACCGCAACGCGGCCAGCTTCGGCGGCGATGCCAGCCGGATCTACGTGTCGGGCCACTCCTCAGGCGGCCACCTCGCGGGCGTGGTGACCATCACCGACTGGAAGGCGATGGGACTGCCGCCGGACGCGGTCAAGGGCTACGTGCTGGTCAGCGGCATGTACGAGCTGATCCCGGTGCGCCTGTCGGCGCGCTCGTCCTACGTGAAGTTCACCGACGCCATGGTGGACGCGCTCAGCACGCAGCGCCACCTGGCGCGCATCAACGCGCCGGTGGTGGTGGCCCACGGCTCGCTGGAGACACCGGAGTTCCAGCGCCAGTCGCGCGAGTTCGCCGCCGCGCTGCGCGCCGCCGGCAAGCCGGCGCAGCTGCTCGTGATGCCGGGCTACAACCATTTCGAGATCATCGAGACCATGGCCAATCCCCACATGCCGCTGGGACGCGCGGCGCTGGCGCAGATGGCGCTGGCCTGAGGGAATTGGCCTGAGGGGCATTGGCCTGAACGCAGACACCCGCACCACCACAACGACCCACCAGGAGACCCGCCCATGCACCTGAAACCTTCCCTCCGCATCGCGCTTGCCGCATCGCTGCTCGCCCTGCTCGGCGCCTGCGCCGCGCCACAGCAGCGCGTCAGCGAAGCCGACGTCGCCGCCATCGTCGCGGCGCCCGACCGCAACGAGGCCGACCGCACCAACGACCAGCGCCGCAAGCCCGTCGCCCTGTTCGCCTTCATCGATGCCCGGCCCGGCATGCGCGTGCTGGACATCGCCGCCGGCGGCGGCTACACCTCGGAGCTGCTGGCGCGCATGGTCGCCCCCGAGGGGCGCGTCTGGTCGCAGCTCACCCAGCAGGGCAGCGCCGGCCCCGGCGGCCAGCGCATGGCCGTGCGCATCAAGACCGCGCCGATGAAGAACGTCACCCTGGTGATACGGCCGTTCGACGACCCGGTCCCGCCCGAGGTCGCGCCGGGGACGCTGGACCGCGTGACCCTGATGTTCAACTACCACGACCTGGGCGCGATGCCGGTGGACCGCGACAAGATGAACCGCGCGGTGTTCGCCGCGCTCAAGTCCGGCGGCACATACATCGTGGCCGACCACTCCGGCCGCACCGGCACCGGCATCTCCGAGGCCAGCACCCTGCACCGGATCGAGGAAGCCTTACTGCGCGCCGAGGTGGAAAAGGCGGGATTCCGCGTGATCGAGGAAGGCCAGTTCCTGCGCAACCCGGGTGATCCACGCAACGAACCCACCGGCCGGCCGAAGCAGCCGAACGACGAGTTCGTGCTGAAGTTCGCCAAGCCGTAGGGAACAACGCGGGCCCGGCCCTGCCGTAACCTCGCGGGCCCGCCGCCTTGCATCTCGCCGGCCCCGGCACTGCTACACCTCGCCGGCCCCGGTCCCTACATCTCGCCGGCCCCGGCGAGGACCGCGATCCCCAGCCCCGCGAACAGCAGCGCCGCGATGGCGCGCACCCACTTGAGCGGGATGCGCGGCGCGAGCGCGCGGCCGACCAGCACCGTGGGCACGTTCACCAGCATCATGCCCAGCGTGGTGCCGGTGACCACCGCCACCAGCGCGTCGTAACGCGCCGCCAGCATGATGGTGGCGATCTGCGTCTTGTCGCCGATCTCGGCGAGGAAGAACAGCCAGGTGGTGAGCGCGAACACGCCCCATTGCCCCGGTTCCTTCACGCCCCCGTCGTCGATCTTGTCCGGCACCAGCACCCAGGCCGCAACCGCGAGGAAGGACAGGCCCAGGCCCCAGCGCATCATCTCGGGCGAAATTACCGAGCGCAGCCAGGCGCCGAAAATGCCGGCCAGCGCGTGGTTGGCGAGCGTCGCGACCAGCACGCCGGCGATGATGGGCATCGCCTTGCGGTACCGCGTGGCCAGCAGCAGCGCGAGCAGCTGCGTCTTGTCGCCGATCTCGCCGAGAGCCACCACGCCTACGGAAACCAGGAAGGCTTCCATCAGCGCGCGGCCGCCCGGGCCTCGAAGGCATTTCGTGCTTTGATGACTTTCACCTTTCAGGTCGAGGTACCGGGCCGGACGCGTCCGCCAAGCCGGACCGGGCGCACCCGCGCGCCGCCTTGGCCCGCATTGGGGCCACGACGGGCAAGATTGGGACGGTAACACGCGGGAGGCCGGCGCTTTCACCGTCGCGCACGGACACGGTCCGTTCCCGGAGCCGGTCATGCATGCGCGCCATGGTTAAATGTCACCTGCCCGCGAGGCATGCATCGAATCGACTGAACCGGATTCCTGGAAACTGCGGAGACGAACATGGCTGATACCAACGAATACACCCCCTCGAAGGTCTGGACCTGGAACAAGCCCAATGGCGGCAAGTTCGCCAGCGTCAACCGGCCGGTTGCCGGCCCGACCCATGACAAGGTCCTGCCGGTCGGCCGCCATCCGCTGCAGCTCTACTCGCTGGGCACGCCCAACGGCGTGAAGGTCACCATCCTGCTCGAGGAACTGCTCGCGCTCGGCCATTCCGGCGCCGAATACGACGCGTGGCTGATCAAGATCCAGGAAGGCGACCAGTTCGGCTCGGGCTTCGTCGGGGTCAACCCGAACTCCAAGATCCCCGCGCTGCTGGACCGCAGCGGGCCCGAGCCGATCCGCGTGTTCGAGTCGGGTTCCATCCTGCTCTACCTCGCCGAGAAGTTCGGCGCCTTCCTGCCCAGGGACATCGCCTTGCGCACCGAGACCCTGAACTGGCTGTTCTGGCAGATGGGCAGCGCGCCCTACCTCGGGGGCGGGCTGGGCCACTTCTACGCCTATGCGCCGATCAAGATCGAATACGCCATCGACCGTTTCGCGATGGAGGTGAAGCGGCAGCTCGACGTGCTCGACCGGCGCCTGGCCGACAACGAGTACCTCGCCGGCAGCCAGTACACGATCGCCGACATCGCAGTGTTCCCGTGGTACGGCGGACTGGTGAAAGGCTGGTCGTATGGCGCGGCGGAGTTCCTCAGCGTGCAGGAGTACCGGAACGTGCAGCGCTGGGCCGACGCCGTGCTCGCCAGGCCCGCGGTCAAGCGGGGGCGCATGGTGAACAAGACGAGCGGCGACCCGTCCGAACAGCTCCACGAGCGCCACGACGCCAGCGACTTCGCGACCCGGACGCAGGACAAGATCGCGGGCAAGCCTCCCGCGCCGTGACGCCATTGGCGTGAAGGGGGCGCGGCGCTGCGCCCCCGGCCAGGGCGCTGCCCCTCACACCATGGCCGATCCGCCGTCCACCACCAGGGTCTGGCCGGTCATGAACGCCGAGTCGTCGCTGGCGAGGAAGCTCGCCGTGCCGACCAGGTCCTGCGGCGTCTCCTCGCGCGGGATGGCGCGGGTGCGGATCGCCATCTCGCCGCCGACCTGCACATGGTTGCCCAGCCCGAGCACGCCCTCGGACAGCGTGAATCCGGGTGCGAGCGCGTTCACCGTGATGCCGTCGCGGCCGAGTTCGCGCGCCAGGCCCCGGGTCATGGAGATCACCGCGCCCTTGCTCGCGATGTAGTGCAGGAACAGCGGCACGCCCTTCAAGGGCGCGCCCGAGGCGAGGTTGATGATGCGACCGCGCTTCTGCTTCCTCATCTGCGGCGACACCGCGCGGCAGCACAGGCCCACGCCCATGATGTTGATTTCCATCAGGCGCTTCCACTCCTCGGGCGGGATCTCCTCGAAGGGGCGCATGGTCAGGGTGGAGAACATCGCGGCGTTGTTGATCAGGACGTCGATGGAACCGAAGGCGGCCAGGGTCTCGGCGGCCATGCGCTCGGTGTCGGCCAGCACCGACACGTCCACCTTGAGCGCGAGGGTCTTCGCGCCGGTTTCCTTGGCGATGTCGGCCGCCGAGGCCTCGTGGTTCTTGATGTCGGCGACCACGATGTTGGCGCCGTCCCGCGCCAGGCGCGTGGCCAGCGCCTTGCCGATGCCCCAGCCCGCGCCGGTGACGATGGCGGTACGTCCCTTGAGTCGCATGTTGCTGCCTCCTTGTGCGTTGTGCCTTGTGCATTGAATACTGCGGCGGCGGATTATCGCCGCATCGGCGCGCCTCAGCGGGCGTGCTTGCCCACCGACCAGCCATGCGGCGCGAGGAACTTCTCGCCCACCGCGACCGGCTCGTCCTCCAGCGGCGTGGCCATGGTGTCGTTGAACCGGTTGAGGAAGCCGAACAGCGAGATCAGCGCGACGATCTCGACGATCTGCCCCTCGGACCAGTGCTCGCGCAGCCGGGCGAACAGCTCGTCGGTGACGTCGTTGGGCACCTGCGCCGCAGCCAGCGCCACGTCGAGCGCGACGCGCTCGGCCTCGCTGTAGTGCGGGCTGCTGCGGTAGACCCAGACGTCGGCCACCTTCGCCTCGTCCACGCCCAGCAGCAGCGCCCCGCCGGCGGTGTGCGCCATGCAGTACTGGCAGCCGGCGGCGCGGCTGGCGACGAACGCGAGCAGCCGCTTGAAGCCGCGCTCCACCTCGCCCTCCGGGTCCCAGACCGCCGCGTAGAGCGCGATGAAGCCCTTCACGATGGCGGGCTTGCGCTGCATGATCAGCGAGCTGTTGGGCACGAAGCCGAGGTTGCGCATCTGCACCGCGAAGGTGTCGCGTAGTTCCGGGGAGTGCTCCGGCGGCAGCGGCTCAAGGCGGGGCGAGGGTATGGTCCTGCGGTCCATGGTGTGGTTCCTTGCTGGTTGGGCGAAGCCGCATTCTAGTGCCGGGCCCGGCCTGCTACCCTTGCCGCAGGAGGAAAGCCCATGTCCCGCCTGTACTCGAACCGCGACCGCCCCTTCGACATGGGGGTGCTGCCCACCGAGGGGCTCGCGCGCGACGCGCACGCCGCCCCGCGCGCGGCCGCGCAGCCGGCGGACGCGCACCCGGCCGGACCGGACGCCATCCTCGGCGCCCTGCCCGAGTACCGCGAACTGTGCCGGCGCTTCCTCGACGGCGAACCGGCGCGCGCGAAGGCGCCGCTGCCCGACGATCCGCTCGCGCTCACGCGCAACCTCAAGGCCAGCGCCTACTTCCTCGATGCCACGCTGGGCGGGGCCTGCCTGCTCGATGCCGCGGACTGGCTGCCCGGCGCGCCACCGCCGCACACGCATGCCTTCGTGTTCCTGGTGGAGTTCGGCCGCGAGCCCGCGCCCGGCGAACCCGGGGCCGGCTGGATACGCGGCACCAACGCGGCGCGCACCGACCTGCGCTGCGCCGAGGTGGCGGTGGTGCTGGCGGGCTACCTGCGCGCGCTGGGGTACCGGGCGCGCGCGCACCTGCAGGACGACACGCTGCTGGACCTCGCGCGCATCGCGCAGAAGGCAGGCATCGCGCGCGCGCCTGCGGGGCCGGAACTGGAACCCGGCACGCTGGCCGCGCCCTTCCTGCGGCGCGGGTTCCGGCTCGCCGCCATCAGCACCGACCTGGCGCTGGCGCCCGACCTGCCGATCGCGCCGCTGGCTTCGCTGGACCATGCCGACGAAGCCTCCTACCTCGGCAAGGCCGGCACCCGCCCGGGCTGGCACGAGGACGAGGAAGCGCTGCGCCCGCTGCACCTGGGGCGCCATCCGATGGAACGCGTGCGGCGCGTGCCGAAGCCGACCACGCTGGTGATCCCCGAGGAGATCCAGCGTGTGCCCAAGCGCGCCGACCTGTTCACCCGCGCGCTGGCCGGCGACCTGGGCGAGCGCGCCCGCCAGGAGCGCATGCGCTTCGCGGTCAAGCACCCGCTGGCGCTGGCGATGACCCCGCTGATACGCGGCATGGTGCCGATGCAGGGCACGCGCGAGCCGCTCGCGCCCACCGGCTTCGGCGGCGACACCTCGGACGCGGCGGCCAACACCGACGCGGTGCGCGCGCTGGGCCACTACCTCGGCGCGGACATGGTCGGCGTGTGCCGGGCCGAGCCTTGGATGTGGTATTCGCACGACGAGGCCGAGGGCCGCGCGATCGAGCCCTACCACCCCTGGGCGGTGGTGATGCTCATCGACCAGGGCTTCGAGACCATGGAGGGCGCCTCGGGCGACGACTGGATCTCCGGGGCGCAGTCGATGCGCGCCTACATGCGCGGCGCGCTGATGGCGGGCGTGATGGCCGCGCACCTGCGGCGCATGGGCCATTCGTCGCGCGTCCATTCGAACGCGCACTCGGAGGTACTGCACATCCCGGCCACGCTGATGGCGGGGCTGGGCGAGCTCTCGCGCATCGGCGAGATGGTGCTCAACCCCTTCCTCGGCCCGCGCCTGAAGACGGTGGTGTTCACCACCGACCTGCCGCTGGTGGCGGACCAGCCGATCGACTTCGGCCTGCAGGCCACCTGCAACATGTGCCTGAAGTGCGCGCGCGAGTGCCCCTGCAACGCCATCCCCTTCGGCCCCAAGGTGATGTTCAACGGCTACGAGATCTGGAAGCCGGACGTGGAGAAGTGCGGCAAGTACCGGCTGACCAACATGCGCGGCTCGGCCTGCGGGCGCTGCATGAAGACCTGCCCCTACAACCGCGAGGACCTGGCCGAGTCCGGCCGGCTGCTGTGGCTGTCGATGAACGTGCCGGGCGCGCGCAAGGCGCTGGTGGACCATGACGATGCCACCGGCGGCGGCGGTCGCAACGCGGTGAAGCGCTGGTGGCTGGACCTGGAGATCGTCGACGGCGTGGCGGTCAAGCCGGCGGGCGCCAACGAGCGCGACCTGTCGCCCGGGCGCGAGGACAAGCTCGCGCGCACGCAGAAGCTCGCCTTCTTCCCGCCGGCGCTGCAGCCGGCCGGCGGCACGAAGATGGACGTGGTGGTGCCGGTGGACCGGGCCGCGGGCCAGGCCGCCTACGCCGCGGCCGAGGCGCCAGCAGCGGCGCGGCGGCGCATTGCGAAGCGGAATGCCCGGACCGACTGAATCGGATAGGCTAGTTCCAAGACCGGCCCAGCCGGCGCGTGCCATGGCCCATGCGGCCCAACCGGAGGAGGAACTCATGCTTCAATTGCTGCGCCGTCGCGCGCCGATGTCCTTCGCGCAAATGTCCTGGCTGCTCGCCTTCATCGCACTGGCCGCCGGCTGCCTGCCGGCCCTCGCGCAGGCCCAGTCCGGCGCCTTCCCCAACAAGGCGATGCGGGTGGTCATCCCGTTCCCGCCCTCGGGCGTGACCGACGCGCTGGGGCGCACCGTCGCCGCCGAGATGCAGAAGACCTGGGGCGTGCCGGTGGTGCCGGAGAACCGTCCCGGCGCCAGCGGCAGCATCGGCGCGGAGGTGGTGGCGCGCGCGGCGCCCGACGGCTACACGCTGTTCCTCGGCCACATCGGCACCCATGGCGTGAACCCGGCGCTGTTCGCCAAGCTGCCCTACGACCCGGTGCGCGACTTCGCGCCGGTGTCCCTGCTGGTGAACGTGGCCAACCTGATGCTGGCCCATCCGTCCGTCCCGGCCAACAACCTGCAGGAGCTGCTGGCCTTTGCGCGCGCCAACCCCGGCAAGCTCACCTTCGCCTCGCCCGGCGCGGGCACCTCCGGCCACATGTCGGCCGAGCTGCTCAAGGCGCTGGCGAAAGTCGACCTGGTGCACGTGCCCTACAAGGGCGCCGGCCCCGCGGCGCAGGACCTGCTTGGCGGCCAGGTGCAGCTGCTGTTCGACACGGTGTTCTCGCAGATGGGCAACGTGCGCGCCGGCAAGCTCAAGACCTACGGCATCACCAGCGCGCAGCGCAGCCCGCTGATGCCCGAGGTGCCGACCATCGCCGAGCAGGGCGTGCCCGGCTACGAGATCGGGCCGTGGTTCGGCCGGCTGAACGCCGAGGCGGTGCGCATCATGCGCAGCGACGAGATTTCCAAACGCTTCTCGGCGCAGGGCCTGAACATCATCGCGAGCACGCCCGAGGCCTTCGCCGAGCACATCCGCGTGGAGATCGCCAAGTGGGCGCGCGTGGTGAAGGAAACCGGCGCGACGGCGAACTGAGCGCCCCGCCACCCCCGGCCACGGCTCAGAGGCATTGACCCCGGTCAATGGCACCCGCGCCCCACCGGGGCTATGGTGTAAGACCCGAACGAACCGTACACGTACCAGAGGAGACGAACCATGCGCCTGGTCACCTTTTCCGACGCCAACGGCATGCGCATCGGCGTGCACGACGCCGCCAGCGACACCATCTGCGACCTGTCCGCCGGCACGCGCCTGCCGCGCGACCTGACCGCCTTCGTCGCGCTGGGCGACAAGGGCCTGGCGCGCGCGCGCCGCGCGCTCAAGTCCGGCGAGAACCGGATCGCGCGCTCGTATGTGACCCTGCACGCGCCGTTCCCGCGCCCGGCCAAGAACATCCTGTGCGTGGGCAAGAACT
>CAIVVS010000310.1 GCA_903909415.1 uncultured Pseudomonadota bacterium
CCGGTGGCGGACCTGACCCTGGTCGAGCAGCGCCGCGTGGAGATCGCGCGCGCGCTGGCGAGTGAGCCGAAACTGCTGCTGCTGGACGAGCCCGCCGCGGGCATGAACCCGGCCGAGGTCGAGGGCCTGCTCGCGCTGATCCGCAAACTGCGCGATGGCGGCATCACCGTGCTGCTGGTCGAGCACCACATGAAGCTGGTGATGCAGGTGTCCGACACCGTGACCGTGCTCAATGCGGGGCGCATGCTCGCGCAGGGCTCGCCCGACGAGGTGCGCCGCCAACCGGACGTGATCTCGGCCTACCTGGGGAACGAGGGATGGGCCTCGTAGAAGTCCGCGGCCTCAAGGTCGCCTACGGCATGGTTCAGGCGCTGGGCGGCGTGTCCCTGTCGGTGGACGCAGGCGAGATCGTGTCCCTGGTCGGCGCCAACGGCGCGGGCAAGAGCACCCTGATGAAGGCCATCATGGGCGTGGTGCGCCCCTCGGCCGGGGAGATCCTGTTCGATGGCCAGCGCATCGACGCCCTGCCCACGCACCGCATCGCCAACCTGGGCATCGCCTGGGTGCCCGAGGGCCGCGCCACGCTCAAGCACATGAGCGTGCGCGAGAACCTGCTGCTCGGGGCCTACTCCCGCGGGCGCGACCCGGCGATCGCGCAGGACCTGGAGCAGGTGCTGGTGCGCTTTCCCGCATTGCGCCCGCGCATCGAGCAGATCGCGGGCACCTTGTCCGGCGGCGAGCAGCAGATGGTGGTGATCGGCCGCGCGCTGATGTCGCGCCCGCGGGTGCTGCTGCTGGACGAGCCTTCGCTCGGCCTCGCGCCGCTGATCAGCCAGGAGATCTTCCGCTCGCTCGCCCGCCTGTCCAACGAGGGCATCACCGTGCTGCTGGTGGAACAGAATGCGTCGGCGGCGCTTGCGCTCGCGCCGCGCGGCTACGTGCTTGAAATGGGGCGCATCGTGCTGGAAGGCAGCGGCCTGGCCAATGACGAACGGGTCAAGCAGGCCTACCTCGGCGAGCTGGAAGTTCCGCCACCGGTTCCCGCCGCCGCAGTGAACGTGAGAGGAGACGCCAGATGAAACCCTCGGACATACGCGAGATGATCCCGGCCGAAGGCCTGCGCGAGTACTGGTACCCGGCGCTGCATGACCGCGACGTGGGCAGGAAGCCGGTGCAGCGCCAGATGCTGGGCGAGAAGCTGGCCTTCTTCCGCGACGAGGACGGCAGCGTGGCCGCGGTCACCGACGTCTGCCCGCACCGCGGCGCGTCCATGGCCGAGGGCGACATGCACTACCCCGGCACCATCGCCTGCCCGTACCACGGCTGGGTGTTCAACGCCAAGGGCGACTGCATCGCGGTGCTGTCCGAGGGCCCCGACAGCCGCATCCCCGGCAAGGTCACCATACGCACCTACCCGACGCGCACGCTCAAGGGCATGGTGTTCGTCTGGATGGGCGAGCAGGCGCCGGCCGCGATCGAGGAGGACGTGCCGCCCGAGTTCTTTGAGGGCCCGGATACGCTGGTGCTGACCTCGTTCCGGATGTGGCCGGTGAACTGGCGCCTGTCGCTGGAGAACTCGCTGGACTCGCACGTGATGTACGTGCACCGCGACGCGCTGCTGCAGCTGCGCGAGCCGGTGCAGCAGTTCGGGCGCTTCGGCTACCGGCCGCGCGTGGTCAACGACCGCGCCTGCCTCGGCTACCTGTCCGAGCAGCCGATCGACGACCGCCAGTACTACCCGGCGCTCAAGGCCCACTGGCCCAAGAGCAACTGGCGCAAGTACTGGCTGTGGTTCTTCCGCTGGAAGGCCTCGCTGCGCAAGCCCCATCCGCCGTTCAACGACAACGACGAGTGGGACATGAACACCACGTTCAAGGGCCGGCGCGTGCGCTCCGGCGGCCACCACCTGCCGTCCATGTTCCGCTTCCAGTTCGGTGACGCGATGTACACGCGTGCCTGCGTACCGACCGACGCGGCCAACACCCGCATCGCCTACTTCCACTCGGTGCGCCGGCCCAACCCGCTGGCCGCGCTGTGGGAGCGGATCTGGTTCCGCGTGTTCCACGACTGGGCGATGAACACCAACTTCTCCGACCAGGACTACCAGGTCATGGAGGCGCAGCGCTACGACACGCCGGAGAAGCTCTCCGGCACCGACGCGCAGGTGATCGCGTGGCGCAAGCTCCTGCTGCGCGCGCGCGGCATGCCGGACAACGTGCTGCACCCGGGCGGCCCGGGCGCGGAGACCGTGTACGAGGAAGAGGCGCCGGAGCGCGCCGCCTAGGTCCGTACAGTCGCAGCAAAAGAGCAGCAACGCGAGGAGGCGCACATGGGAGCAGTACTCGGACTCGGGATGACCCACTACCCCGGCCTGCACATGCTGGACGCGGACATGCCGGTGTTCCTGCGGCGCACGCTCGCCGGCAAGCGCCTGGAGCCGCGCCTGCGCGACCCGGCCAACTGGCCGCAGGCGATGCGCGACGAATGGGGCACGGACGAGGGCGCGAGCGCCTCGCGCATCCACCGCGACCGCTGCCTGGGCGCGACCATGAAGCTGCGCGAGCGCCTGGACGCGTTCAAGCCGGACTTCGTCCTGATCTTCGGCGACGACCAGTACGAGAATTTCGTCGAGGACATCATCCCGCCGTTCTGCGTCTACATCGTCGACGAATTCAAGTCCAGGCCCTTCGACCCGGACCCCTCGCACGGCATGCCCACCGCCAACATCTGGGGCGAGGGCAAGGAGACGGTGTTCACCCACCGCGGCCACCCGCAGGCCGCGCGCTGGCTGGTCAACCGGCTGGTCGAGGCCGGCGTGCCGCTGCCCTACGCCTACCGCGCGCGCTATGACCACGGCCTGGCGCACGCCTTCATCAACACCCTGCTGTTCCTCGATACCGACCGCAAGGGCTTCCCCTATCCGGTCGTGCCCTTCCACGTGAACTGCTATGGCGGGGACCTGGTGCGTTCGCGCGGCGGCATGGTCGCGCCCAGCGAAGTGCTGGGCGAGCCGGATCCGCCCGCGCCGTCGGCCGCGTCCTGCTTCGACGTCGGCCGCGCCGTGGGCCGCGCGCTCGCCAACTCGCCGTGGCGGGTTGCCGTGATCGCGTCCTCGTCCTGGTCGCATGCCTTCCTCACGCCCAGCAACGGCTGGCTGTACCCGGACCACGAAGCCGACCGCGCGCGCTGCGCCGAGCTGCGCGAAGGGCGGTTGTCCGCGTGGCGCGAGCTGCCCGCGGCGCAGATCAACCACGCGGGCCAGCAGGAGATGCTCAACTGGGTGACGCTGGCGGGTGCGATGGACGCGCTGGGCAAGCGCGCCGAGATCGTCGACTGGGTCGAGACCTACGTGCTCAACTCGAACAAGTGCTTCGCCGTGTTTCCTGAATGAGCAAAGACGGTACCCGTGACTGGACTGCGGCCGCACTCGCCGCGCTGGACGAGGCCTGGCTGCACGGCCTGCTGCGCGAGCTGGTGGAAACGCCCAGCCCCACCGGGTCCGAGCGCGCCTGCGCGCAGGCGCTGACCGCCGCGCTCCAGTCGCGCGGCCTGCCGGCGCAGTACCAGGCGATCACCGACGAGCGTGGCAACAGCATCACGCGCCTCTCCGCCGCCGGAAAGAACGCCGGCGGTCGCGACCTGCTGCTCTACGGCCATTTCGACACCTCCTTCACCGGCGACCTCACCGAGGACTTCCCGGTGCAGGGCCGCGAACCGCGTCCCGACCTGGAGCCGGTGCTGCGGCGCGTGCCGCATGCGGGTGGGGACTCAGGTCACGATCTGGTAACTGGCCTGGGCGTAGGCAATCCCAAGGGCGGCGCGGCCTGTGCTGCGGCGGCGATGGACGCGGTGGCGCGCGCCGGCGTGCCGCTGTCGGGCGACCTGGTCCTCGGCATCGTCTCCGGCGGCATCCACAAGCGCCCGGTGCAGGGCCTGGCGCGCGACTACGTGGGCAGCGCCTACCAGGGCTTCGGCATCGGCTGCGAGTACATGCTCAAGCACGGCGTCACCGCCGACCTCGCGATCAGCACCAAGCCCGGCTGGGGCGTGATTTACGAGGAGCCCGGCGAGTGCTGGTTCGAAATCGAGATCACCGGCCGGCTGGTGTACTCGGGCCTGCGCCACGTGGTGCCCAACCGCAATCCCATCGGCGATGCGGCGCGCCTGTACGACGCCTTCGAGGCCTGGCTGCCGGGCTACACCGCGCGCCACACCAGCGCCGGCTCGCAGGTCTCGCCCACCGGCGCGATCGGCGCGATCGAGGCCGGCTGGCCCTACAAGCCCGAGTTCATCCCTGCGGTGTGCCGGCTGTACGCCAACCTGCACACCGCGCCCGGCTGCCCGCCGCGCGAGGTGCGGCGCGAGTTCGCTGCCTTCATCGATTCGGTGCGCGCGGCGCACCCGGACATGCGCGTCGAGTGGCAGATGCTGCTGTCGCAGCCCGGCTCGCGCACCGATCCCGCTTCACGCATCGTCGGCATCTGCACCCGCGCCTGGGAAGCCACCGAGGGCCGCGCCCATCCGCCCATCAGCGGCATGTCCGGCACCACCGACGGCAACCTGCTGCGCAACTCGGGCATCCCGACCGTGCGCATGGGCCTGCCGGGGCTGGCGAGCGCCGAATACCCGCCGATGTATGACGCCTGCCGCGTCACCGACCTGCGCCGGCTCGCCGAGACCTATGTCCGCGCCATCGTCGAGGCCTGCGGGCCCTGAACAACGCACGCAGACGCTGTCTGCGCCCGCAAACCCCACACCCCCGTGACCCAAAGCAATCAGGAGCAAGCATGACCCAGACCGCCAGCCCGGAAATCGGCAAGAGCATCGACACGCTCGGCTACAAGACCAACTACCACGACGTGGGCACGGGCGAGGCGGTGCTGATGCTGCACGGCTCCGGCGCGGGCGTGAGCGGCTGGGCCAACTGGCGGCTCGCGCTGCCGGCGCTGTCGCCCAAGTTCCGCTGCATCGTCCCCGACCTGGTGGGCTTCGGCTACACCGAGATGAAGCCGGGCTTCAAGTACGTGCTGATGGACACCTGGGTGGACCAGGTGATCGCCCTGCTGGACGCGCTCAAGATCGAGCGCGCGCACTTCATCGGCAACTCCTTCGGCGGCTCGCTCACCATGCACGTCGCGGTGCGCCACCCGGACCGCGTCGGTCGCATCGTGCTGATGGGCTCGGGCGGGGTGAAGCAGGCGATCACGCCGGAGCTGGACGAGCTGTGGGGCTACAAGCCCTCGGTGCCGGCGATGAAGCGCATCCTGCAGATCATGGCCTACAACCAGGACATCGTGACCGACGAGCTGGCCGAGCTGCGCTACCGCTCCACGCTGCGCCCCGAGGCGCAGGCGGTGTTCGAGTCGCTGTTCCCCGAGCCGCGCCAGCGCTGGCTGGACGCGCAGAAGGTGCCCGAGGACCAGCTGCGCGCGTTGAAGCACGAGACGCTGATCATCCACGGCCGCGACGACCGCGTCGTGCCGGTGATCGGTTCGATCAAGCTGTCCGAGCTGATCGACCGTTCGCAGCTGCACATCTTCGGGCGCTGCGGCCACTGGACCATGATCGAGCACACCGCGCGCTTCAACCGCATGGTCGACGAGTTCCTGTCCGAGAAGTCGTGAGCGGTTCCGGGGCGGGCCGGGCCGGTCGCCGGCACGCGGGCATGCATGCCTGCATGGCGGCGAGTCCGGCGGCATACAATCCTTGCTCGCAAGGCATCGCACCGAACCGGGAGGCCGCATGAGCATCACCAACGAACAACTGGCTGAACTGCTGGCCGGCATCGCCAAGTCGCAGCAGGCCATCATCGACGCCGTCGAGCGGGCCAATGGCGGCTGGCGCAACAACCACCTCAGCCCGCTGCTGACCATCGCCGCCAACCTGCGCAGCGCCGACCCGCGCCTGCTGGACCTGCCCTCGCGGATCCTGATGCGCTACCAGGGCCGTGCCGCGCTGGACCTTGCCGCGATCAAGGCCGACCTCGACCGGCTGACCAGCGGCGCCGCCAGCGCCGCTCCCGCCGCTGCCGCAGCCGCACCGGCCGCTGCAGCGCCTGCGCCTGCTGCCGCCGCGCCCGCCGAGGCGGCCGGCAGCGATGACATGGACTTCACCGCCAAGTCCTGAGGCCGGCCATTCGGGGCAAAATACCCCGAAAACGGCCTAAGTACCTGATTTATTTATGTTTTTCGACGCCCTTGGTCGGGGCGATCAGCTGCGCGGCAAGGCGTGGCCTAGGTTCGCGAGCATGCCCGTCCAGGTGCCGGCGTCCGGCCAGGCCAGCAGCAGCGTGAGGGCCACTACTGCCGCCACCAGTGCCACCAGCCAGACACGGCGCGCCAGCCAGCGCACCACCCGCCTCACCGCGGGCGAGCCGGCCCTGCGCGCCGGCGCATAGCCGCGGGGCAGGGCGCACTCCACGCCCAGGTCCTCATAACCGTTTGCGGTTCGCATGGGTGTCTCCCTTCAACCCGCTGCCGCGTGGCCGGGCACACCGGGCGGCAGGTCGGCGGGCACCGCGTGGCTGCCGGACTGCGGGGCCGGCGCGTCATCGGACAGCATCAGCACCGCGCCGGCCAGCGCCAGGCTCGC
>CAIVVS010000311.1 GCA_903909415.1 uncultured Pseudomonadota bacterium
CATGGCCTCGACCATGCTCGTGGTCATGGTGGCCCTGGGCGGCACCGGCAACTACTGGGGCGCCTTCCTGGGCGCGGTGATCTTCACGGCGCTGCCCGAACTGCTGCGTTCGTTCGGCGACCTGGAGGTGCTCGTCTACGGCGTGAGCCTGGTGCTGGTGCTGCTGTTCTTCCCCCGCGGGCTGGGCGGCTCGCTCGACTGGGCGATAGACCGGTTCCGCGCACGCGGCAAACCGGGCGGCAAGGGGCGGTCTGCGTGAGCGCCTTGCTGTCGGTAGACAAGCTCGCGGTGCGCTTCGGCGGCCTGGCCGCGGTGTCGGAACTGTCTTTCGACGTGGCGCCGGGCGCGATCAAGGCGGTCATCGGCCCGAACGGCGCGGGCAAGACCACCCTGTTCAACACCATCTCGGGGCTGCAGCGCCCCACCGAGGGACGCGTCCTGCTGGACGGCCGCGACCTGGCCGGCGTCGAACCGCATCACCGCGTCGGCCTGGGCCTGGCGCGAACCTTCCAGAACCTGCAGATCTTCCTCGGCATGAGCGTGGTCGAGAACGTGATGGTCGGGCGCCACGTGCGGTTGTCCTCCGGCCTCGCCGCGTCACTGCTGCGCCTGCCGTCCACCCGGCGCGAGGACGCCGCGGCGCGCGAGCACGCGCATGCGCTGCTCGCGAGGCTCGGGCTGGGCGCGAGCGCGGACCTGCCCGCTGGAGCCCTGTCCTTCGGCGACCTGAAGATCGTGGAGATCGCCCGCGCGCTGGCCAGCGAGCCGCGCCTTCTGCTGCTGGACGAACCGACCGCCGGGCTGCCCGCGGCGGAAGCCTCCCGCGTGGCCGGGGTGGTCCAGCAGATCAACCGCGAAGGCGTCGCCGTGCTGCTGGTCGAGCACAACATGCGGGTGGTGATGAGCATCTCCCACGACATCCTGGTGCTGAACTTCGGCCGGCGTATCGCGGAGGGCACGCCCGGGGAAGTGCGCCGCCATCCCGACGTCATCGCCGCCTACCTCGGCACCGAGATCCACGCATGACTGCGCAGGCCGCGATGCTGGAAGTGCGCGCCGCCGTGGTGAACTACGGGCCGGTCACCGCGCTGGCGGGACTGGACCTGCGCGTGGAGCAGGGCGAGATCGTGTGCGTGCTCGGCTCGAACGGTGCCGGCAAGACCACGCTGCTCCGCACCGTGGCCGGGTTGCTGCGCGCTCGCGCGGGGGAAGTGCTGCTGCAGGGCAGCCCGATCCATCGCATGCGTGCCGACCGGGTGGTGCGCGCCGGCATCTCCCTGGTTCCCGAGGGCCGCCGCGTGTTTGCCCCGCTCAGCGTGGAGGACAACCTCACGCTGGGCGCCTACACACGCCTGTCGCGCCGGGAAGGGCGGGAGCAGGCCGTTGGCGACATGGAACGCGTCTATGCCCTGTTCCCGCGCCTGAAAGAGCGGCATCGCCAGCTGGCGGGAACCCTGTCCGGCGGCGAGCAGCAGATGCTCGCCATCGGACGCGCGCTGATGGCGCGTCCCCGCCTGCTGCTGCTCGACGAACCGTCGATGGGGCTGGCCCCGCTGGTGGTGGCCGAAATCTTCGCGACCATCCAGCGGCTGCACGCGGCCGGCACCACCGTGCTGCTCGCCGAACAGAACGCCCGCATGGCGCTTCGCGTGGCCGACAGGGG
>CAIVVS010000312.1 GCA_903909415.1 uncultured Pseudomonadota bacterium
GCCTCGGCCTTCGCGCCGGCCTCGTGGTTGAGCACGCCCAGCTGCTGCCACAGCACCTTCGCGCCGATGGCGATGGCCTGGTCGGCGATCGGGCCGACGTCCCCGGTCTTGCGGAACACGTCCACCACGTCCACCTTCACGGGAATGTCGACCAGCGACTTGTAGCAGCGCTCGCCGAGGATGTCCTCGTAGCGCGGGTTGACCGGGATCACCGTGAACCCGTGGCCCTGCAGGTACTTCGCGGCGAAGTAGCTGGGGCGGTACCAGTCGGCCGAGAGGCCGACCACCGCGATGGTCTTGCAGGTGGCGAGGATGCGGCGCAGGCCGGGGATGTCGTCGGTCATGCGCCGATTCTAGGGCAGGCCCGCCGAAAGCGGGTTTCCCGCTAGCTGGCGAGAAAATCCATCTGGATGCGGTTGAAGGTGTCCGCATCCTCGAACTGCGGCCAGTGCCCGCAGTTGTCCATCACCACGAACTTCGCGCCCTTGATGCCGTCGGCGAGCTTCTTGCCCACCTCCACCGTGCTGCCCGGGTCGTGGGTGGTCCACAGCACCAGGGTGGGCGCCACCACCTTGGCCCATTCCTCCGGGGTCATCAGGTTGGGCAGGCGGTACTCCGGGGTATGCAGGCACATGATGTTCTTCATGCACTGCGCCCAGCCGGGCTGGGTGTAGACGCGGTAGCGCATCTCCACCATCTCGTCGGTGACGATGGACGGGTCCAGCATCAGCCATTCCAGGCGCTTGCGGATGTTCTCGCGGTTCGGCTCGCTCGCAGCCTTGAGCGAGAGCGTGTACAGCCGGTTGCTGGCCTCGGGGTCGTAGTGCACGCCGGCGGCGGTGTTGAGGATGATCTTGCCCACGCGCTCCGGGTGGGTGGCTGCCATGTGCTCGGCCACCCAGCCGCCCAGCGATTCGCCGGAGATGTGGATGCGCTTCAATTTCATCGCGTCCATGAAGTCGCACAGGTGCTGCACGTAGTCCTTGGGCACGTAGGGGCGGTCGGGCTTGTCGCTGTAGCCGTGGCCGATCATGTCCAGCGCGATCACGTGGTAGCGCTGGGCGTGCGCGCCGATGTTGCGCACGTAGGCCTCGAGGTAGCCGCCGCTGCCGTGCAGCAGGACGATGGTTTCCTTGTTGCCCACGCCCGCTTCCAGGTAACGGGTACGGATCGGTCCGGCCTGCACGAATCCCATGCGGTATTCGCAGCCGAGCATGCTGAGCCACATCGACACGGTTTGCTTCCTTTCGTCGTTACTTAGTCGAGCTTGATGCCAGCCGACTTTATCAGCCGGTCCCACATCGCGCGTTCGCTCACGATGAAGCTGGCGAACTCCTCGGGCGTGTTGCCCACCAGGCGCGCGCCCAGCGGCCCGAAGCGCTGCTGCATCTCCGGTGTCCTGAGCGCCTTCGCGGTTTCCTGGTGGAGGCGGCTGATGATGGGCGCGGGCGTCTTCGCCGGGGCGACCAGCGCGAACCAGGACGAGGCCTCGAAGCCGGGCAGCCCGCCCTCAGCCAACGTCGGCACGTCGGGCAGCTGCGGCATGCGCTGCGCCGCGGCCACGCCGAGCGCGCGCAGGCTGCCGGCCCGCATCTGCGACATCACCGTGGGCGGGTTGTCGAACATGCCGGCGGTCTGCCCGCCGATGGCCGCGGTCACCGCCTCGGCCGCGCTCTTGTAGGGCACGTGGCCGATGTCCACCTTGGCGACGGACTTGAGCATCTCCAGCCCGAGGTGGCCGGTGGTGCCGTTGCCGGGCGAGCCGAAGAACAGCTTGCCGGGCTCTTTCCTCGCCAGCGCGACCAGGTCCGTCGGCGTCCTGGCCGGCGAGTCGGCGCGCACCAGCAGCAGCATCGGCATGTCCGCCACCACGGTGATCGGCGCGAACGCGGTCTCCGGGTCGAAGGGCATCTTGCGGTACAGGCTGGCGTTGATGGTGAGGATGCCGGCCGAGCTCATCAGCAGGGTGTGGCCGTCTGGCTCGGCCTTGGCCACCGCGTCCGCGCCTATGTTGCCGCCGGCGCCGGTGCGGTTCTCGACGATGAAGGGCCCGCCTATGCCGGCGGTGAGCCGCTCACCGACGGCGCGCGCCAGCACGTCGGCCAGGCCGCCGGCGGCGAAGGGCGCGACGATGCGCACCGGCTTGGCGGGCCAGGCCTGCGCGAGGCCGGGTTGGGACGCGCCCGCGGCCAGCAGGCCGGCGAACGCGCAGGAGAACAGCGTGACGAGCCTGCGCGGGCTGCGCAGCATGGCATTGGGCATGGCACCTCCTCCGGTTGGGCACCGGGCGTGTCCCATCGGCCGGTTTCCGGCTCTCTGTGCGCCCGTTGCGACACGCAGTGTAACCGCGAGTCCGGCGCGGTCAAGACGGGCATAATTCTCCCCACACAGAGGAGAGACACGCATGGCCCGCTACACCCTCCGGCTTTCCGTCGATGGCATAGGCGCCAAGCAGCGCCTGCAGCTGCCCCCGGCCAACCGCGTGCTGTACCTGCGCGACGGCGACGCGGTGGCGCGCACCGGCGGCCAGGCGTACTCGCTCGGCCCCAACACCGCGACCCAGGGCCCGCATGCCACGGTGGTGGAGGGCGGACAGAACGGCGCCACGCTGCTGCGCTTCGAACTCGTTCCCGCCGGCACGCCGGCCTGGGGCGCGGACCAGGCCGCCGAGGCCAGGCCGGGCGACCCGGCCACCGTCGCCAGCCGCGAGCTGCTCGCGCGCGACATCGATCTGGGCGACCCGCAGGGCTACCTGATGCGCGCCGACCGCGTGGACTTCCCGCTGGCGGGCGTGGCCTGGACCCACACCCACCGCGGCCCGGGCATACGCTGCCTGCTGCGCGGCGCGGTCCGCATCGAGGCCGCCGGCGAGGTGCACGAGGTCCGGCCCGGCCAGCCCTGGTTCGAGGCCGGCCCCGACCCGGTGCTGGCGATCGCCTCAGGCGTGGAGATGACCAGCTTCGTGCGTGTCACCATCCTGCCGCGCGAACTCATCGGCAAGAGCTCGATCCGCTACGAGAAGGCCGAGGACGCGGACAAGCCCAAGACCCAGCGCTACCAGAGCTTTGCCGACGAACCGATCACGCTCTGACCCTGCAACGATTGCCGGAACCCACGATGAACGCTCCCACGAAGTCCGCCACCCAGCTCACCAACCACCTGGTCGAACGTACGGGGGCCCAAATCCTGGTCGATGCCCTGCGCGTGCACGGCACCGACACCATCTTCTGCGTGCCGGGCGAGTCCTACCTCGCGGTGCTGGACGCGCTCTACGACCACAGGGAAACCATCCGCCTGATCGTCGCGCGCCAGGACGGCGGCGCGTCCTACATGGCCGAAGCCTGGGGCAAGACCACCGGCCGGCCGGCGGTGTGCTTCGTCACCCGCGGCCCGGGCGCGACCAATGCGTCGGTCGGCCTGCACACCGCGTGGCAGGACTCCACGCCCATGATCCTGTTCATCGGCCAGGTGCCCAACGAGTTCGTCGAGCGCGAGGCCTTCCAGGAGGTGGACTACCGTCGCATGTTCGGCCAGATGGCCAAGTGGGTGGCGCAGATCGACGACCCGGCGCGCGTGCCCGAGTACGTGAGCCATGCCTTCCACATCGCGATGTCCGGCCGTCCCGGCCCGGTGGTGCTGGCCCTGCCCGAGGACATGCTGATCGCCACCGCGACCGCGGCCGACACCAAGCCCTTCAAGCGCATCCAGGCCGCGCCCACGCCTGATGACATGACCCAGTTGCAGGCGCTGCTGGCGAAGGCGAAGAAGCCGCTGGCCCTGGTCGGCGGCACGGTATGGACGCAGGAGGCCTGCGCCGACTTCAAGGCCTTCGCCGAGGGCTGCAACCTGCCGGTGGCCTGCGCGTTCCGTTTCCAGGACCTGTTCGACAACCACAGTGCCAGCTACGTGGGCGACGTCGGCATCGGCGTGAACCCGCAGCTCGCGCAGGCGGTGAAGGAATGCGACCTGCTGCTGGTGGTCGGCCCGCGCCTGGGCGAGATGACCACGGTGGGCTACACCCTGGTCGAGGCGCCGATGCCGCGCCAGACGCTGGTGCACGTGCACGGCGGCGCGGAGGAACTCGGGCGCGTCTACCAGGGCGAGCTGCTGATCAATGCCGGCATGCCGGTGTTCGCGAAAGCCCTGCGCGGCCTGAAGGTGGACGGCGCGGCGTGGAAGGACTGGACCAGGACCCTGCGCGCCAACTACGAGGCCTGGCAGCAGCCGCGCCCGAACGTGGGCGAGGTGCAGATGGCGGGCATGGTGCAGTGGCTGCGTGGCCGCGTGCCGGCCGACACCATCCTGTGCACGGGTGCCGGCAACTTCACCGGCTGGTTCCAGCGCTACTGGCGCTTCCCCGGCCTGCGCACCCAGGTGGCGCCGACCAGCGGCTCCATGGGCTACGGCACGCCGGCGGGCGTGGCCGCCAAGGTCGCGCACCCGGACCGGCTGGTGATCTCGGTCAGCGGCGACGGCGACTACATGATGAACGGCCAGGAGCTCGCCACCGCCGTGCAGGAGAACCTCGGCATCCTGTTCATCGTGGTGAACAACGGCATGTACGGCACCATCCGCATGCACCAGGAGCGCGAGTACCCGGCGCGGGTGCACGGCACGGCGCTGCGCAACCCGGACTTCGCCGCGCTGGCGCGCGCCTACGGCGCGCTGGGCGAGCTGGTGGTGAAGACCGAGGAGTTCGCCCCGGCGGTGGAGCGGGCGCTGGCGCACGTGAAGACCGGCGTGCCGGCGCTGATCGAGGTCCGCATCGATCCCGAGGCGATCACCACCGTGACCACGCTGAGCGCGATCCGCAACAAGACGAAGTAAGGGCAGGAAACGAAACGGCCGCCGGGTTGTGCCCGGCGGCCGTTTGCTTTTTCAGGGTACCGGTCAGTACCGGTCAGTCCCGTTCAGTCAATGGGAGGCAGGCCGCCCTCGCGCACCACGCGCGCCCACAGGTCCACCTGCTGCTTCAGGTAGGCGGCGAATTCCTGCGGCGTGCCGGTGGTGACGTCGCCGCCACGCTTGGCGAGCTCGGCGCGTGCCTCGGCGTTGTTCATGCCGCGCACGATGGCGTCGTTCAGCTTGGCCAGCACGTCCGGGGCGAGGCCCGCCGGCCCAAGCACGCCGAACCAGTTGGTGAACTCATAGTCCAGGCCGGTGGCCTCGCGGATGGTGGGCACGTCCGGCAGCAGCGGCGAGCGCGCGCGCATGGTCACCGCCAGCGGGCGCAGCTTGCCGGCGCGGATGTGTTCCAGCGACACCGGCACGAAGTCGAACAGGAAGGAGATGCGGTTCTCGAACAGGTCGGGCAGGGCGTTGACCGTGCTCTTGTAGGGCACGTGGGTGAGGTTGGTCCGGCTCACCACCTTGAACAGCTCCACCGACAGGTGGCTGCCCGAGCCGTTGCCGGAGGAGCCGAAGGTCAGCTTGCCGGGGTTGGCGCGCGCGAAGTCCATGAACTCGCGCATGGCCTTGACCGGCACCTGCGGGTTCACCACCACCACCGAGTGCAGCACGGCGTTCAGCGAGATCGGCGTGAAGTCCTTCTGCCAGTCGTAGGGCAGCTTCTTCTGCAGCGAGACGTTGCTGGTGAAGGCGGTGGCGACGTTGACGATGGTGTAGCCGTCGGCCGCGGCCTTGGCGGTGAGTTCGGCGGCGATGTTGCCGCCCGCGCCGGGGCGGTTCTCCACCACCACCGGCGAGCCCAGCGTCTCCTGCATGCGCGCCGCGGTCAGGCGCCCGAGGATGTCTCCCGCGCCGCCGGCGGAATAGGGGACGATGAAGCGGATCGGCTTGGCCGGGAAGGCCTGCGCCAGCGCGTCGGTGGCCGGCACGGCCAGCAGCACGGTGGCGGCGCCAAGCACGGAGGTGGTCAGGGCGCGCAGGCTGCGCGGGCGTGCTCGATGCTGCATGGTGGTCTCCTTGGGTCTTCAGCGGCCATGATAGCCAAGCCGGCCCGGGGCGTGGGGCCGGAAGGAGGACCGATTGCGTCCTGCTATGCCTGCGGCGGGGCGTGCCCCTGCCCCGGCCGGTAGCCTGCCACCCAGTCGGCGAATTGCGCCGGCGGCATTGGGTGCGCGTACAGCCAGCCCTGCGCGGCCACGCAGCCCACGCCGGTGAGGAAGCGCGCCTGCGAGGCGGTCTCCACGCCCTCCGCGACGCTGCGGTAGCCCAGCGTGTCGGCCAGCGACAGGATGGAGGCGAGCAGCAGTTCGTCGCGCCCGCCGCGGCCGATGGCGGCGATGAAGGTCTGGTCCAGCTTGAGCGTGTCCACCGGCAGGTCGCGCAGGTTGGTGAGCGAGGAGTAGCCGGTGCCGAAGTCGTCGATCGCGATGCGCACGCCGCTCTGCCGGAGCTTGTGCACCGCCGCCAGGCTGCGGGTGGCGTCCTTCATCGCGAGGCGTTCGGTGATTTCCAGTTCCAGCTGGTTCGCGGGCCAGCCCGCGGTGGTGAGTTCGGCGTGCACCTGTTCCCACAGGTCGGGCTGCGCGAAGTGGCTGGCGGCCAGGTTGATGGACAGCATGAAACCGGGCAGGCGCGCCGCACGCCATTCGTTGGCCTGGCGCAGCACCTCGCGCAGCACCCATTGGCTGATCGACAGGATCAGGCCGTTCTCCTCGGCCACGGGGATGAACTCGCCCGGGCGCGGGTTGCCCAGCGCGGCGTTGTCCCAGCACAGCAGCGCCTCGGCGCCGACCAGGCGCCCGCTGCCCAGCTCGACCTGCGGCTGGTAGGTCATGCGCAGCTCGCGCGCGGCGATCGCGGTGCGCAGGCCGCCCGCCAGCGCGCTGCGGCGCGTGACCTCGGCGGCCATCGCCGGGTTGAAGAAGCGCCAGTCGCTGCGCCCGGCGGCCTTGGCCTGGTACATCGCGGTGTCGGCGTTCTTGAGCAGTTCGGTCGCGTCGGTGCCGTCCTCGGGGAACACCGCCATGCCGATGGACGCGGAGATGGCGACCACGTGGCCGCGCAGGTCGAAGGGTGCGCTCAGCGCCTGCAGGGTGCGCCCGGCCAGCGCGCGCGCGGCCTCCTGCTCGGCGCCCGGCAGCAGCAGCACGAACTCGTCCCCGCCGATGCGGCTGACGGTGTCCACGTCGCGCACCACGCCGCGCAGGCGCTCGGCGACCTGCTGCAGCAGCAGGTCGCCGATGTCGTGGCCCAGCGTGTCGTTCACGTCCTTGAAGCGGTCCAGGTCCAGGAACATCAACACGAAGCGGCCCTTGTCGCGCGCGGCCTGGCGCGCCGCCTGACCGATCCGGTCGCGCAGCAGGTGCCGGTTGGGCGCCCCGGTGAGGGTGTCGAAGTAGGCCAGGCGCTGTATCTCTTCTTCCGCGAGCTTGCGCCCGGTGATGTCGCTGAACACGCCTGCGTGGTTGATGGTCGCGCCGTCCTCTGACCGGACCCGGCTCAACTTCAGCCATTCGGCGTACACCTCGCCGTTCGCGCGGCGGTTCCAGACCTCGCCCTGCCATTGGCCGTCCTCCAGCAGGGCCTTCCACATCGCGTCGTAGAACGCCTTGTCATGCTGGCCCGAAGCGAGGAACGACGGGTCCTGCCCCAGCGCCTGCTGCTCGGTATAGCCGGTGATCTGCTGGAACGCCCCGTTGACCGAGGTGATGTGGTTGGCCGCGTCCGTGATGACAATGCCTTCGGAACCCTGGCTGAAAACGCGTAAGGCCATTGCCAAGCGGGCCTCCTCAGCGCGCAGCTGTGCGAGGTCCTTGCTGCTCGCCTGGGCGACACTCCCGCACAGCCCGCGGCAACGCTCCAGCGCACCGATGATTTCCTCCGGTGCAAGCCCTGGTGCGCCGTCTTGCGCCACCAGCTCGGAATGGTAGGCGGCAAGGTCCTCGAGCAGTCCGAGGAGCACGGGCGCGCCGGCCACGGCCAGCCGCAGCGAGGCCTGTATCCTCTCGCGCAGTTCGTCCAGCCGTTCGCGCTCGCGTTCGCCAGTATCTGGGGCAGGGGGCTGGGGTGGCGTCTCGGACACGTGGCTGGGTGCGCGCGGCAGGGAGCGCTCGATGGCAATGGACCAGCGTAGGAGATGCGCACCCCGGCTGGCTTGACCGGGATCAAATGGCGCGCCGTTTCCCTGCGGGCGCGCCGTTTCCCTGCGCCGTGCTGAACTCCGGGACAGGCGCCCTACCTGGGCACGCGCGTGCCCTTGCCGTGCGGCGTGCCCGAGGCGACCACGGCCATTTCCACGGGCGGTTCGGCCACGTGCCACAGCGCCGCGAGCGTGCCGAGCAGGGCGCGCATCACCGGGTCGCCGGCGCGCGCGGCGCGGTAGACGAACCACATCTGCGTCTGCAGCGAGACGCGGTCCCAGATGGCGATGCGCCCGGCTTCCTGCTCGCGCAGCGCGACCTCCTCGCGCACCAGCGACAGGCCGACGCCGGACATCACCAGGTTGGCGATCACCGGCTCCTGGTCGGCCTCGGTGACCTTCTGCGGCTCGAGGTTGTGCTCGCGGAACAGCTTGGCCACCATGCGGTGGTGCGAGCTGTTGGCCGGGGTCATGATCCAGGGCAGCGCGGCGATCTCCTTCCAGCCGGCGCCGGCGATGCGGTGCTTCCATTCAGCCGGCGCGGCCACCCGGTAGGTGATGGCGCGCAGGCGCATCGCCGCCAGCGGCGGCTTGGGCGGGTCGCCGAAGTAGAAGCTCGCGTCCAGGCGTCCGTCGCGCACCATGTCCATCGCGGTGCCGGAGACTTCCTGGTGCAGGTCCACCTCGATCAGCGGGTGCTCGCCGACCAGGGTGGTGAGCAGCTCGCCGATGCGGAGGAAGGCGGGATCGAGCACCGTGCCCACGCGGATGCGGCCCTGCTCCTCGCCGCGCAGGGACACGGCGGCGTTGCGCATGGACTGCGCGGCGTCCAGCACCCGGCCGGCTTCCTGCAGGAGCTGGCGCCCGGCCGGGGTGAGCTGCATGCCGCTGGAGCTGCGCTCGAACAGGACCACGCCCAGTTCCTCCTCCAGCGCCCGGACCTGGGCGCTGACGGCCGGCTGGCTGATGTGCAGCTGTTCCGCCGCCCGGGTGAGGTGCCCCAGCTCGGCGACCGCCGCAAAGGTGCGCAGTTGGTACAACTCCATGTTCAATTCGTCCGCCAGTCACGCGCAATGCCGTCCCGAGGCCGGATTGTTGCTTTGCAACAACCACTTATGTGCCTGATTACCGGGACTGATGTGCTTGATCCAAATAAACGATTTGAACCAGGCTCAGGTCGGGACTATCTTAGCATTGTGCAATGCAAAAACCCGGGCATCTCCGGGTCTCAAAGGAGCAGGAAGTCATGAATCTGGCCATTCCGCTTTACGAAGGCGACGGCTACATCCATGGCCGCCAGGCTGCGCCGGCCCCCCGGGTGGGCGTCCCCAAGGCTGCCGAGGCAGCTGCCAGTGTGGACCGTCCCCAGGGGCTTGTCGAACCCGGTGTGTCGGCCTTCGAAGCCGAACGTCAGGGCCGCGTGATGCGCCGCCAGGTGATCGGCGCCTGGTACCGCAGCCTGTTCGACTGACCCGACCGGGCCGGGAGAGCAGCACAGGACACAAGGTTTGGCAGACGAGGGGCGGTGAGTCCTCCTCCTCCTCCTCCTCCGGGCAAGTTGCCCCTCGTTTCGCCAATTCAACAGCAGGCCGGGCGCGCAGCGCCCGCCGCAGCGCAGTCGATACGGTCACAAGCATTGGCATGCGGGGGGTGGTGAGTCCTCCTCCTCCTCCTCCGGGCAAGTTATCCCCCGTGTGCCAACCCGCAGGAAGCAAAAGGCCGGTCCAATGGACCGGCCTTTTGCTTTGGTGCCGGGTCCCGGTGGCGCCGCAAGCGGCGCGCCGGCCGCTAGTCGCCCAGTGCCACGCCTTCACGGCGCGGATCGGCGCCGCCCAGCAGCCCGTCCGGCAGCACCGAGATGCCGTGCAGGCCGCTGGTATGCGCGCCGATCCGGATGTCGTGGCCGCGCTGGCGCAACTGCGGCGCGAGCGCTTCCAGTTCCGGCGCGCGCTCCAGTTCGGTGGCGCGGTTGCGGCTGCCGTAGTGCGGCAGCGACACCGCCTGCTGCATGTCCAGTTTCCAGTCCACCAGGGCGACGACGCTGCGCGCGACGTAGTTGATGATCTGGTTGCCCCCGGGCGAGCCGAGGATGTGCGCGAGGCGCCGGTCGGCGTCGAACACCATGGTCGGTGCCATGGAACTGCGCGGCCGCTTCCAGCCCTGCACGCGGTTCGCCACCGGCTTGCCGTCCTCGGTGGCGATCCAGGAGAAGTCGGTCAGCTGGTTGTTCAGCAGGAAGCCGCGCACCATGATGCGGCTGCCGAAGGCCGACTCGATGGACGCGGTGAGCGCCACCGCATTGCCCTCGCCATCCACCACCGACAGGTGCGTGGTCGCGGCCAGCGATTCGGTGGCGTCGGCGCCGCGGCTGGATTTCTCTCCCATAGCGGGCTCGCCAGGCTGGGCGCGCTTCATGCTGTTGCCCGGTCCGATCAGCCCGGCGCGCGCGGCGAGGTAGTCCTCCGACAGCAGCCCGCGCACCGGCGCGGGGGAGAACTCCGGGTCGGCGATGTAGTGGTCGCGGTCCGCGTAGGCCAGGCGCGCGGCCTCCGAATAGCGGTGCACCGCCTCCGCGGACAGCGGCGCGAGCGCGGACATCGGCGGCGTGAGCGTGGCGCGCTCCAGCAGGCCGAGGATCATGCCCACAGCGACCGCGCCGGAGGACGGCGGGCCCATGCCGCAGACCTGGTTGCCGCGGTACCCGGCGCACAGTGGCGCGCGCGGCTTCACGAAGTAGCGCGCCATGTCCTCCATGCGCATGTCGCCCCCCGCCGCGTTCACGGCGGCGACGATGTCGCGCGCGACCTCGCCGTAGTGCAGCGCCCCCGATCCGTCGCGCGCGATGCGTGCGAGCATGTCTGAGAAGGCCGGGTTCCTGAGCGTGTCACCGGCGCGCAGCGGCGAGCCGTCGGCGCGGAAGAAATAGGGGCGCGCCGTCGGGCTCTCGCGCAGCAGCGGGTCGACCGCCACCAGCGCGGCCAGGCGCCTCGAGACCGGGAAGCCGTCGCGCGCCAGCGCTATGGCTGGCGCCAGCAGCCGTTCCCAGCGCAGCCGGCCGTGGCTGGAATGCGCCATCTCCAGCATCGCCACCAGCCCGGGCACGCCCACCGACCTGCCCGAGCCGATCGCGTCGCGAAAGCGCATGGGGCGGCCGTCGGCGCCGATGAAGCGGCCCGGCTCGGCCGCCAGCGGCGCGATCTCGCGCCCGTCCCAGCTCGCCATGCGTCGGCGACCGGCGTCGTAGTGCAGCAGGAACCCGCCGCCGCCCACGCCCGCGGACTGCGGTTCGACCAGCGCCAGCACGAAGGCCGCGGCGATGGCGGCGTCGAGCGCGTTGCCGCCCTCGCGCAGCACGGCGAGCCCCGCCTGGGAGGCGAGCGGGTGGGCGCTCACGATCATGTGCTTCTTCGCGCGGACCGCGGCCTTCTCGGTGCGGCCGGTGTCGGCTTCGGGCGGGCCGTCGCGGTCCTGCGCGGCGTCCTGCGCGCGCGTGCCGGGCGCGACGGCAAGGAGCAGGGCGAGCAGGACGGCAGGCAGCGGGACGGGCAGCGGCCCCCGCGGGAACATCGCCGCCTTCAATGCTGCAGGATCTTGGACAGGAACTGCTGCGCGCGCTCCGAGCGCGGGCTGCCGAAGAACTCGTCGCGCGTGGCGTCCTCGACGATCTCGCCGCGGTCCATGAAGATCACGCGGTTGGCGACCTTGCGCGCGAAGCCCATCTCGTGGGTGACGCACATCATGGTCATGCCTTCCTTGGCCAGGCCCACCATCACGTCCAGCACCTCGTTGATCATCTCCGGGTCCAGCGCCGAGGTCGGCTCGTCGAACAGCATGGCGATCGGGTCCATCGCCAGCGCGCGCGCGATCGCCACGCGCTGCTGCTGGCCGCCGGACAGCTGGCCGGGGAACTTGTCCTTCTGCGCCGACAGGCCGACGCGCTCCAGCAGCGCCAGGCCCTTGGTGATGGCCTCGTCCTTGCCGCGCCCGAGCACCTTGACCTGCGCGAGGGTCAGGTTCTCGGTGATCGACAGGTGCGGGAACAGCTCGAAGTTCTGGAACACCATGCCGATCTTCGCGCGCAGCGCCGGCAGGTCGGTGGCCGGGTCGCCGACCGACACGCCCTGCACGGTGATCGTGCCCTGCTGGAACGGCTCCAGCGCATTGACGCACTTGATCAGCGTGGACTTGCCCGAACCGGATGGGCCGCAGACCACCACCACCTCGCCCTTGGCGACCTTGGTGCTGCAGTCGGTCAGCACCTGGAAGGCGCCGTACCACTTGCTGACCTTGCTGATCTCTATCATGGGTTCGCCCGCAGGTGTATAAAATACATAATTAAATCAGCAACTTATGAAATTTTCGGGCATTTCCTGCGCCCGGCCCGCGCGGGCCTCGACGGACCTCATCGAACAATGGCGATCTTCGCCTGCAGCCGGCGCACCAGTTGCGACAGCGAGAAGCAGATCACGAAGTACACGCAGGCCGCGAGCAGGTAGGCCTCGATCGGCCGGCCGTAGTTCTTGCCGGCCTGTTCGAAGCCCTTCAACAGGTCATAGGCGCCGATCGCGTAGACCAGCGAGGTGTCCTGGAACAGGATGATGGTCTGGGTGAGCAGCACCGGCAGCATGTTGCGCAGCGCCTGCGGCAGCACGACCAGGCGCATGTTCTGCGCGTAGGTCAGGCCCAGCGCCTGGCCGGCATGCACCTGGCCGCGCGACACCGACTGGATGCCGGCGCGCATGATCTCGGAATAGTAGGCGGCCTCGAAGGCGACGAAGGTGATGATGGCCGAGAGCTCCGCGCCGATGGAGCGGCCGATCACCAGCGGAACGAGCAGGTAGAACCACAGGATCACCATCACCAGCGGCACCGAGCGCATGCCGTTGACGTAGACAGCAGCGGGCGTGGACAGCCAGCGCGAGGAAGACAGGCGCATCAGCGCGAGCAGCGTGCCCAGCAGGATGCCGCCCAGCATCGCCACCAGCGTGAGCTGCACGCTGAACACCAGGCCCTTGGCGACGAAGTTGGACAGGATCTCCCAGTTGAAGAAGCCGAGGTCGAGCGAGATGTCCATCAGCGCCCCCCGCCTATCATCCCGGGCACCCGCACCCGGGACTCGACGAAGGCCATCACCCGGTTCACCGACAGCGCGGTGAGCGCGTACAGCGCAGTGACCGCGATGTAGACCTCGATGCCGCGCGAGGTCTCCTCCTGCGCCTGCATCGCGAACATGGTGAGTTCGGCGACGCTCACGGCGAAGGCCACCGAGGAGTTCTTGATGATGTTCATCGCCTCCGAGGTGAGCGGCGGCACGATGATGCGGAACGCCATCGGCAGGATCACGTGCCGGTAGGTCTGGGGCAGGGTCAGGCCGAGCGCGAGGCCGGCGTTGCGCTGGCCGCGCGGCAGCGACTGGATGCCGGCGCGCACCTGCTCGGCCACGCGCGCCGAGGTGAACAGGCCCAGCGCGCACACCACCAGCACGAAGGAGGGCAGGCCCTTGAAGGCCGGGATGACGGCCGGCACCACGTGGTACCAGAGGAACAGCTGCACCAGCAGCGGGACGTTGCGGAACAGCTCGACCCAGGCGTCACCCAGCAGGCTGATGCCGCGCGAGGGCGCGGTGCGCAGCGTGCCGACCACCGAGCCCGCGATGAGCGCGACCACCCAGGCGCAGGCGGCGACGGCCAGGGTCCAGCCCCAGGCCGACAGCATCCACTCGAGGTAGGTGCGCCCGCCGCCGTCGTCGCGCAGGAAGACCTGCCACTCCCACGCGTAGTTCACCGTGCGCTGCCCGCGGCGCGCTCGTCTCTACCGCTTACTTCTTCGCGTAGGCTTCCATCGGGTTGTCGTTCGGGTTCGCGATCAGCGCCTTGAGCGTGCCGCCCATGGGCATGTTCAGGTTGCTGTTCCTCGGCGGGATCGGCGAGGTGAACCACTTGGCGTAGAGCTTGTCGAGCTCGCCCGAGCGCATCATGGCGCGGATCGCGTCGTCCACCGCGGCCTTGAACTGCGGGTCGTTCTTCCTGAACATCACCGCGATCGGCTCCACCGACAGCACCTCGCCGGCGATCACGAAGTCCTTCGGGTTCTTGGCGTTGGCGATGTTGCCCGCCAGGATGTTGTCGTCCATCACGAAGGCGTCGGCGCGGCCGGACTCCAGCAGCAGGAAGGAGTCCGAGTGGTCCTTGCCGTACACCTCCTTGAAGTCGATGCCGGCGGCGCGCTCGTGCTTGCGCAGGTGCTGCACCGAGGTCGTGCCGGTGGTGGTGGCGACGTTCTTGCCGGCCAGCTGGTTGATCGAGGTCAGGCCGGAGTTCGCCTTGACCGCCATGCGCACCTCGGTGACGTAGGTGGTCAGGCCGAAGGCGACCTGGTTCTGGCGCGCGGCGTTGTTGGTGGTGGAGCCGCACTCGATGTCCACGGTGCCGTTCTCCACCAGCGGGATGCGGTTCTGCGAGGTCACCAGGGTGTATTCGGTCTTGAGCGCGGGCGAGCCGATCTTCGCCTTGATGGAATCGATCACCTTCTGGCACAGCTCGACGTGGTAGCCGGTGTACTGGCCGCAGCCCAGGGTGAAGGCCAGCGGCGCCGAGGAGTCGCGCGTGCCCATCACGATCACGCCCTTGTCCTTGAGCTTCTGCAGCGTGCCGGCGAGCTGCTGTGCCTGCGCGGGCAGGCTGGCCGCGGCGAGCACGGCGGTCGTGGCGAGCAGCGGGGCGAACAGACGGGCAAGGCGCGTGGTCATGGACGGGGCTCCTGGAGTGTCGGGGGCGGCCCGCGCGGGAGGGCGCGGCCCGGTGAAGTTCGGTGCGGCTCGGTGCAGCTCGGTGCGGCGATTCTAGGCCGGGGTGGGGGTTCGCACAATCACGGAGGGCAATGGCTGGGTCCGATGGCAGGAGTCGGCAAGGTCGGCAGGTGACGGCTTTGCGCGACGGCCTCGATTGCGCTAAGTTCCGGCGCTGGTTCCGCGCGTCTCCCAGATTCTTCCGACCTTTGCCCGTCCCGCCACCCATTCCGGAGCGTTCCATGCCATCCAGCAGCACCCTGTTCCCGGCTTTCCCCGCGTTTCGCGCTTGCCATGGCTTGCGTACCTTCCGTAGCCTGGGCCTCGCCGCCGCGCTCGCGCTGGCATCCCAGTCCGCCCTGGCGCAGGCGCCGGCGCCGTCCGCGAACTTCGAGCCCCAGGTCGGCCAGGCCGGCAAGGACGTGATCTGGGTGCCGACGCCGCCGGAGCTGATCGAGACCATGCTGCGCGCGGCCAATGTCGGCCCGAACGACCTGGTGGTGGACCTGGGCTCGGGCGACGGGCGCATCGCCATCGCCGCGGCCAAGGACTTCGGCGCGCGCGCCCGCGGCATCGAGTTCAACCCCGACATGGCGGCGCTGGCCACCCGCAACGCCGAGAAGGCCGGGGTCGCCAGCCGCGTGCAGTTCATCCGCGGCGACATCTTCGAGCAGGACTTCCGCGACGCCACCGTGGTCAGCATGTACCTGCTCACCTCGCTGAACATGAAGCTGCGTCCCAAGCTGCTGGAGATGAAGCCGGGCACGCGCATCGTGTCCAACTCCTTCGACCTGGGCGACTGGGCTCCCGACCAGAACCTGAACGCGGGCGGGCGCCTGGGCTACTACTGGGTGGTGCCGGCGAAGGTCGCGGGCAACTGGCGCGCCGACCTGCGCGGCGCGGGCATTTCCGAGGCGGTGGAACTGCGCCTGGGCCAGGCCTACCAGAAGCTGGATGGCCGCCTGATGCAGGGCGCGGCCGCCACGGCGCTGGAAGGCGGCCTGCGCGGCGAGCAGATCACGCTGCGCCTGGCGCAGCCGGTGGGCGGGGTGCGCGAGTTCACCGGCACGGTGAACGGCGACCGCATCGAGGGCACGGCGCGCAACGCGTCGGGCGCCGCGGTGTCCTGGTCCGCGACGCGGCGCTGAGGCACGGCGCCCCGGCCAGGCCCGGGGCGCTGCCGCAGGCAGCGGCGAGCCGGACCTCGCGGTCCGCGCGCGCCGCCGGCGCGGCGGTCAGTCGACCTTGGCCCCCGAGGCGCGCACCACCCTGGTCCACTTGGCGATGTCCTCGTGCAGGAACTTGTCGAACTCGGCCGGGCTCATCACCATCGGGTCCGCGCCCTGGTCGAACCAGGCCTTCTTCACGTCCGGACGCGTCACCACCCTGGCGATGTCGCCGTTCAGCTTGTCCACCACGGGGCGCGGCGTGCCGGTCGGGGCCATGAAGCCCAGCCAGATCGGCGCGTCATAGCCGGGCACGCCGGCCTCGTTCATGGTGGGCACGTCGGGCATGACGTCCGAGCGCTTCTTGCCGGTGGTGGCGATCGCGCGCACCTTGCCGGCCCGCACGTTCTGCACCATGGTCGGCACCGCATCGAACATCATCTGCACCTGGCCGCCCAGCACGTCGGTGCGCGCGCCGGAGCTGCCCTTGTAGGGCACGTGCACCACCTGGATGCCGGCCAGGGTGTTGAACATCTCGCCGGCCAGGTGGTAGGGCGTGCCCGGTCCGGAGGACGCGTAGTTCATCGAGCGCGGTGCGGCCTTGGCCGCGGCGATCAGCTCGCCCAGGGTGGTCGCCTTGACCGAGGGGTGCACCACCAGCACCAGGTCCGAGGTGTTCACCGGCGCGACGGCGGTGAATTCCTTCATCAGCGCGTACGGCTTGTTCGGGATCAGCGACTCGTTGATGGTGTGGGTGTTGGACATCATCAGCAGCGTGTAGCCGTCGGCCGGCGACTTCGCCGCCGCATCGGTGCCGATCACCGAGCCGCCGCCGGGACGGTTCTCGATCACGAAGGGCTGCGAGTAGGCCTCCGTCAGGCGCTGGCCGACGAAGCGCGCGTAGATGTCAGCCGGGCCGCCGGCGGCAAAGGGAACGACGATCTTCACCGAGCGCGACGGATAGGACTGGGCCTGGGCGGCGGATGCCATGCCCAGCGCGGTGGCGGCGACGAGGGCCGCGGCAAGGGGGCGCGCGGTGAAACGGGGTGACAGGGCCATGGTTCTTCCTCCGGATAGGCAGGGGCGCATCGTAGCAAAGCCCGGTGCGGGTCGCGCCGGGATGTGGCCACCTTGCACTGCAACGTGGCGTGGCGCGTCGGCTTGGACCACAATCAGCCACGTGCGTCGTCCGCAAGCGCCGGTCCCCGGCGCCGGCAGCACACCGGGAGGAGGGTCCCATGTCGCACCACACGCAGGCCTGGCCGAAGCGGTTCGCGAAGGCCTTGTCCGCCGGCCTGTTGGTGTCCCTGTCCGCGGCCGCGATGGCGCAGGCGTACCCGGCGCGGCCCATCCGCCTGGTCGTGCCCTGGCCGCCGGGGCAGGCGACCGACCTCGCCGCGCGCTTCGTCGCGCAGAAGCTCGGCGAGTCGCTCGGCCAGCCGCTGGTGGTGGACAACCGCGCCGGCGCCGGCGGCACCATCGGCTCGGACGTGGTCGCCAAGGCCCCGCCGGACGGCTACACCCTGCTGGCCGGATCCAGCGGTCCGATTTCCATCGCGCCCTACCTGTCGGGCAAGCTGCCCTATGAATCGCTGAAGGACTTCACCGCGGTCAGCCTGATCGCCACGGTGCCCTACGTGCTGGTGACCCAGCCGGCGTTCCCGGCGTCGAACGTCGCGGAGTTCGTGGCGGCGATGCGCGCCAGCCCCGGCAAGTACTCGTTCGCATCCTCGGGCGCGGGCGCGACCAGCCACCTCACGCTGGAACTGTTCAACATGCAGGCGCAGGTCAAGGCGACGCACATCCCGTACAAGGGCGCGACCCCGGCGCTGACCGACGTGATCAACGGCCAGGTGGCCTACACGTTCGAGACGCTCGCGGCGGTGGTGGGCCATGTGCGCAGCGGCCGGCTGAAGGCGCTGGCCATGTCCAGCGCGCGGCGCAACGCGGCCCTGCCCGACGTGCCCACCGTGGCGGAGGCCGCCGGGCTGCCGGGCTTCGACATGGCGGCATGGATCGGCTATGTCGGTCCGGCGGGCCTGCCGCGCGACGTGGCCGCGCGGCTCTCGGCCGAGATCGGGCGCGCGCTGCAGGCAGCCGACCTGCGCGAGCGCTACGCGACCCTGGGCATGGAGGCGGTGGGCACCACGCCCGAGGGCCTGGCGCAGCTGATGCGCACCGAGGACGCGAAGTACGCCAACATCATCAAGGTCGCGAACATCAAGGTGGAATGAAAAACGCCCCCTGGCGTCCGGCAGGGTAGCCGGGCCAGGGGGCGGAACCGTCACGGGATCGTGTCCCGATGCCGGTTGGTCAGTTGAGGCTCGCCGGGATCACCGCAGGTCGTAGCGGTCCAGGTCCATCACCTTCGCCCAGGCCGCGGCGAAGTCCCGCACGAACTTCTGTTGCGCGTCCGAGGAGGCATAGACCTCGGCCAGCGCCCGCAGCTGCGAGTTCGAGCCGAACACCAGGTCCACCACCGTGCCGGTCCACTTGGGCTCGCCGCCCTTGCGGTCGCGCCCTTCCAGCACGCCCTCGTCACCGGCGGACTTCTTCCACACCGTGCCCATGTCGAGCAGGTGGGTGAAGAAGTCGTTGGTCAGCACGCCGGGGCGTTTGGTGAATACGCCGTGCGCCGCGCCACCGACGTTGGCACCCAGCACGCGCAGGCCGCCGATGAGCACGGTCATCTCCGGTGCGCTCAGCGTGAGCAGGTTGGCGCGGTCCAGCAGCAGTTCGGCCGATGCGGCCTGCACGTCGCGGCGCGCGTAGTTGCGGAACCCGTCCGCCACCGGTTCCAGTACCGCGAACGAGGCGACGTCGGTCTGCTCCTGCGAGGCATCGGTGCGGCCCGGCGTGAAGGGCACCGCGACCTCGGTTCCAGCCTGCTTCGCCGCTGCTTCCACTGCCGCGCAGCCGCCCAGCACGATCAGGTCGGCGAGCGACACCTTCCTGCCGCCCGATCCTGCCTGCGCCGCGTTGAACGCCTTCTGGATCGCTTCCAGCTTCGCCAGCACGGTCGCGAGCTCGGCCGGCTGGTTCACCGCCCAGTCCTTCTGCGGCGCCAGGCGGATGCGCGCCCCGTTGGCCCCGCCGCGCTTGTCCGAGCCGCGGAACGTGGACGCCGAGGCCCAGGCCGTGCTGACCAGTTGCGCGACCGAGAGGCCGGATGCAAGCAGCGTCGCCTTGAGCGCGGCGATGTCCTGCGCGTTGACCAGCGGGTGGGCCACGGCCGGGACGGGGTCCTGCCAGATCAGCGCTTCCTTCGGCACCAGCGGGCCGAGGTAGCGCGACACCGGCCCCATGTCGCGGTGGGTCAGCTTGAACCAGGCGCGCGCGAACGCGTCGGCGAAAGCCTTCGGGTCTTTCTGGAAGCGGCGCGCGATCTTCTCGTACGCCGGGTCCATGCGCAGGCCCATGTCGGCGGTGGTCATCATGGGCGCGTGGCGCCGCGCCGGGTCGTGCGCATCGGGTACGAGGCCCTTCGCTGCCGGGTCCTTGGGCGTCCACTGGTGCGCGCCGCCCGGGCCCTTGGTGATTTCCCAGTCATGGCCGAACAGGCTGTCGAAGTAGCCGTTGTCCCATTTCACCGGGTTGGTGGTCCAGGCGCCCTCGATGCCGCTGGAGATGGTGTCCACGCCCTTGCCGCTGCCGAAGCTGTTCTTCCAGCCGAGGCCCTGGTCCTCGATCGCGGCGCCTTCGGGTACGGGGCCGACGTACTTCGCCGGGTCGGCCGCGCCGTGGCACTTGCCGAAGGTATGGCCGCCCGCGACCAGTGCGACGGTTTCCTCGTCGTCCATGGCCATGCGCAGGAAGGTCTCGCGGATGTCGCGCGCCGAGCCGACCGGGTCCGGCTTGCCGTTCGGGCCTTCCGGGTTCACGTAGATCAGCCCCATCTGCACCGCGCCGAGCGGGTTCTCGAGCTCGCGGTCACCCTGGTAGCGCTGGTCGTCCAGCCACTTGCCTTCCGGGCCCCAGTAGATGTCTTCCTCGGGCTCCCAGGTGTCCGCGCGTCCGCCTGCGAAGCCGAAGGTCTTGAGCCCCATTGAATCCAGCGCGACGGTGCCGGCGAGGATCATCAGGTCAGCCCAGGAGATCTTGCGTCCGTACTTCTGCTTGATGGGCCAGAGCAGGCGGCGCGCCTTGTCCAGGCTCACGTTGTCCGGCCAGCTGTTCAGCGGCGCGAAGCGTTGCGCGCCCGCGCCCGCGCCGCCACGGCCGTCGGCGATGCGGTAGGTGCCCGCGCTGTGCCAGGCCATGCGGATGAAGAACGGCCCGTAGTGGCCGTAGTCGGCCGGCCACCAGTCCTGCGAGTCGGTCATCAGCGCGTGCAGGTCACGGATGACGGCGTCCAGGTCCAGGGTCTTGAACTCGGCGGCGTAGTCGAAGGCCTCGCCCATGGGGTCCGCCTTGGGCGAGTGCTGGTGCAGCACCTTCAGGTTCAGCTGCTCGGGCCACCAGTCCGCGTTGGTGCGGGCGGCCGCGGTGGCCTGCTTGATGGCTGTGCCGGAGTAGGGGCATTTGGCTTCGGTTGTCATGGCGGTCTCCTTGGGAATGGCGTGATTCGATGCTTGCGGGGGCGTGGCGTCTGTGCGGCAGGCGTGGCTGGCCGGTTTCAGCCGTAGAACGCCGGGTAGCGGCCGAACACGGGAACCAGCGTCTCGACGACGGCTGCCAGGTAGTCGGCTGCGGGGTGGGGGGTGGCCATCTGCGTCTCCTCGGTGTGGCGGCGCCGGCGGCGTCGCGTCATGGACGCAAGATAGGCGGCCCCGTGCGATCAATCCAATGGATTGTTCTGATCGCATGGATAGAGGAAAACTAACTTCCGGGCCGGGCGCGCCAGGACTGGGTGCGGCGTACTCCGAATGAAACAGCCCGGGCGGCGCGCTCGCCGCCGGGCTATTCAGCTCAGGCCGCGGCCTTCTTCTTGCCCAGCAGCTCGCCGAGGTAGCGGCCGGTGTGGCTGCCGGACTCGCGCGCGCCGGCTGCGACGTCCTCGGGCGTGCCCTGCGCGATGATGCGTCCGCCGCCGTCGCCGCCCTCGGGGCCGAGGTCGATCACCCAGTCCGCGGTCTTGATCACGTCCAGGTTGTGCTCGATCACCAGCACAGTGTTGCCGGCGTCGCGCAGCGCGTGCAGCACCTTCAGCAGCAGGTCGATGTCCTGGAAGTGCAGGCCGGTGGTCGGCTCGTCCAGGATGTAGAGCGTGCGCCCGGTGTCGCGCTTGGACAGTTCCAGCGCGAGCTTGACGCGCTGCGCCTCGCCGCCGGACAGCGTGGTCGCCGACTGCCCGAGCTTCACGTAGCCCAGGCCCACCTCCAGCAGGGTCTGGAGCTTGCGCTCGACCACCGGGATGTTGGCGAAGAACGCGGTGGCCTGCTCCACGTTCATCTCCAGCACCTCGGCGATGGTGCGGCCCTTGAAGCGGATGTCCAATGTCTCGCGGTTGTAGCGCGTGCCGTGGCAGGCGTCGCAGGGTACGTACACGTCCGGCAGGAAGTGCATCTCCACCTTGATCACGCCGTCGCCCTGGCAGGCCTCGCAGCGCCCGCCCTTGACGTTGAACGAGAAGCGCCCGGCGCCGTAGCCGCGCGCGCGCGCCTCCGGCACGCCGGCGAACAGTTCCCTGATCGGGGTGAACAGGCCGGTGTAGGTCGCGGGGTTGGAGCGCGGCGTGCGGCCGATCGGGCTCTGGTCGACGTTGATCACCTTGTCCAGGTGCTCGAGGCCCGTCAGCGAGGCGTGCTCGGCGGGCTCGCCCGAGGAGTCGTACAGGTGCTGCGCCACCGCCTGGTACAGGGTGTCGTTGATCAGCGTGGACTTGCCCGAACCGGACACCCCGGTGACGCAGACGAACAGCCCGAGCGGCATGTCCAGTTCCACGTCCTTCAGGTTGTTGCCACGCGCCCCGCGCATGCGCAGCATCCGGCCCTTGTCGGGGCGGCGGCGCTTGGACGGCACCTCGATGCGCGCGCGGCCCGACAGGAACCTGCCCGTCAGGGAGGCGTCGCTGGCCATGATGTCGGCGGGCGTGCCCTGCGCGACGATGTCCCCGCCGTGCACGCCCGCGCCCGGGCCCATGTCGACCACGTGGTCGGCCGCGAGGATCGCGTCCTCGTCATGCTCCACCACGATCACGGTGTTGCCCATATCGCGCAGGCGCTTGAGCGTGTCCAGCAGCCGGTCGTTGTCGCGCTGGTGCAGGCCGATGGAGGGCTCGTCCAGCACGTACATCACGCCGGTCAGGCCCGAGCCGATCTGCGAGGCCAGGCGGATGCGCTGCGACTCGCCGCCCGACAGCGTGTCTGCCGGCCGGTCCAGCGTGAGGTAGTCCAGGCCGACGTTCACCAGGAAGGTGAGGCGCGACTGGATCTCGCGCACGATGCGCTCGGCGATCGACTGCTTGGCGCCCTCGAGCTTGAGCGAGGAGAAGAAACCCAGGCCGTCGCGCAGCGGGATGCCGCTCACCTCGAAGATCGCGCGCTCCTGGCCGGGCGTGCCGAACTTCACGTGGCGCGCTTCCTCGCGCAGGCGCGTGCCCTTGCAGGCCGGGCAGGAGCGGATGTTCTGGAACTTCGCCAGTTCCTCCTTGACCACGACCGAGTCGGTCTCGCGGAAGCGCCGCGCGAGGTTGGGGATGATGCCCTCGAAGGCATGCTCCTTGATCACCGTCTTGCCGCGCTCGTTCAGGTAGGAGAAGCGGATCTTCTCCTCGGTGCCGTTGAGTACGATGTCCTGCACCTGCGGGGTGAGCTTCTCGAACGGCGCCTCGACGTCGAAGCCGTAGTGCGCCGCCAGACTGGTGAGCAGCTGGAAGTAGAACTGGTTGCGCCGGTCCCAGCCCTTGATCGCGCCCGAGGCCAGGCTCATCTCCGGGA
>CAIVVS010000313.1 GCA_903909415.1 uncultured Pseudomonadota bacterium
CCCGCCCGATCACCGAGAACAGCACGGCCACTGAGCCGCCGCACAACGCAGGCAGCCACAGCGCCGCCAGCCAGGCCGGCTGCACCGCCGCGGCGACCAACAGCAGCTGGACCATGGTCGCGATGTTCGAGGCGACTGCCGCGCGCGCGCACGCGCCGAGCTCGTCGGGGTGCTCGCGCGAGCGGGCCGCCATCGTGGCGATCGTCGCCGTGCTGGACACGAATCCGGACGCGAGGCCCGCGAGCACCAGCCCGCGCTGGGCGCCGACGATCCGCTGCGCCACGTGCCCCGCGACCTGGAGGGCCAGCAGCACCGCGACAAGCCGCCCGAGCACGCGCGGGTTGAAGTACTCGCCGAACAGCGCGCGGTCGGGCAGCAGCGGCAGCAGCACCAGCGCGAGGCCGGTGAGCACCAGCACGTCGCGCAGCTCCGTCTGGGTCAGCCATTGGGTCGAGAACCGGTGCAGGTGTTCGCGAGCGGCGAGCAGCACCGTCACCACGACGCCGACGGCGGCCGCAAGGGCCGGATGGCCGACCGCGGTGACGCCGGTGAGATAGGCTACAAACAAGGCGAGCTCGGTGGTGACGCCCGGGTCGTCGGAGCGGTCGCGCAGGTAGGCCACCAGCGCGAGCGCCGCCACCAGCCCGGCCCCGAGCAGCGGGAGGCCGGGAATCCCGCTGGTCTCGGCGAGCGCGCCGGCGAGGCTCACCAGAGCGAATGTGCGGATGCCGGCCAGGCGCCGCGTGGCGCCGGTACCCTTGCGCCGCTCCCGCTCGAGCCCCATGAGCAGGCCGATGCCGAGCGCGACCAGCAGTCCGGTGAAGTGTTCGTTCACTCGTGCAGCCTGGGCGGGGTGGCTTCTTAGCGGTGGAAGAGCCGGGCGATCGATTCGCTCTTCGCCGTCTTCACGTAGAGCGCCGCGTCCTCGGCCAGCAGCAGCCGGTCTTTCACCAGCGCAGCGGCGGCGGCCTCCACTTTCTTCACGTAGTTCCCGTGATTGCCGTAGCTTTCCTCCAACGAGAGCCGGCTGTCGCCCTTGGATAGCCTCTCCTGCCGATTGGAGGCGAGCGGCGAGTAGCTGCCGTCGCGGTCGCACAGTTCGTTTTCGGTGAAGGGCGCCTTGTACAGGTTCCAGCCCGTGTAGGTGGCGAGGGGCACGGCGATATCCGGCAGGCGCACGCCGGCCACTTCGTTGCCGTCCGCGCCGACCTTGGAAACCAGCGCGCGATAGGGGCTCGGCGTTTCCTTGGGGTGCACCCAGTCGCCGAACACCGCGATCGTGTTGACGAAGTCCGCGACCGCGAGGCCCGAACCGCGAGGGAACCCGATCTTGTCAGCCCGCAGCATCGTCCCGTCGGAGATGCGCGGCACCCGGCTCGCCGGTGGCGGGACGCCCTTGCTCACCCACTGGTCGAGCGCAACCAGCAGCGCGCGCAGCGCGGGTGCCGGGCTGTGCGGGTTGCGCGGGTTCATGCACGGGCCGAAGTCGGCCTTCAGTCCGGCGCGCCCGCCATGCTGCGTGCCGGCCACCATGAAGACGCGCGCGGTCGCCGGCAACGCCACGTCGCGCTGGCCGAGCGGGTCGGTGGTGAGCAGCGAAGCCCCTTTCTGCCAGTACTCGGTGGCGGTGTTCACCTCGATCCACAGCGGGTCGAAGCCGTCGCCGCGCAGCAGCGAACCGGTTTTCCTCGAAAGCGGATCGGTGGTCCTGGCCGCGGAGAAAGGGAAGGCGTTCTCGGGGTAGTGGTGGTCTTCGTGCTGGGTGTTGGTGCGCGCGGGCTGGCCGAACTCGGCGTTGAGGAACACGCCGCCGATGCCGGAGATGTGCGCGAGCACGCCGTCGAACACCTTGTGGCCGCCCTCATCCTGGTTGAAGCCCTGGTGCACGAAGTCGCGCAGGTACCGCCCGCTCTGCGAGATGCCGGTGGCGATGACCTTCTCGATCCCGCGGTCGGCCGGGTTCCTCTGGAACTCGCTGTCGGAGGCCTCGTGGCGCAGGAAGCTCACGAGGTCGCGCGTGGCGGCGAAACCGATGCCGAGCACCTTGGGGTCCTTGGCGGGGTAGTGCAGCTCGTACAGCGTGCCGGGCGCTGGCTTGGTGCCGGCGGGCAGCAGCGTGATCTCGCGCGAGTTCACGAACGCCCAGCCGCTCGCCGGGATCTCGACTGCGACATCCTTTTCCTTGCGGCGCATCGTGAGCTTAGCCTTGCCCGGCTCGGTGCTTGCCGCTTCGTAGGTCAGGCGGAAGGTGGCGCGCTGCGGCGAACGCGTGCCGCTGACCAGTTCATCGCGGATGATGCGGTTGACGCCAGGCACCACCGGCGACTTCATCGTCATGCCGTTGTTGGATTTGGGCGCATCCGGGTCCCAGCCGCTCCAGACCATGGTCCAGCCCTGGCGGAAGAACAGGGCGTTGCCGGCGTCTTCTTTCGTCTTCGGGTCGTTGACCGCGCTGGCGGCCTGGGCAGGCGCGTCCATGATCCAGTTCATCAGGAACTTGCGGCCGCGGTTGGTGACCTCGAACAGCAGCTTGTGGTTGCCCAGCGCAGGATTGGCCGGGCGCAGCATGAACCACTCGACCTCGTACTCCACCCGGCCCCGCGCGTTGCGCGGCACGCGGTCGAGGTTGACGATGCCCTTGTTGCGCGGGTCGGCGGGGTCGAGCTCCCCTTTGGCCACGCCCCGGACGCGTTCATAGGCGCCCACGTCGCCGAAACTCGCGCTGTTGGCGAAGG
>CAIVVS010000314.1 GCA_903909415.1 uncultured Pseudomonadota bacterium
CACCAAGGCGGTCCCGCAGCCAGACGGCTCGTTCCGCCTTTCCGGCCAGAAGATCTTCATCACCTACGGCGAGCACGACTACACCGAGAACATCATCCACATGGTGCTCGGCCGCATCGAAGGCGCGCCCGAGGGCGTGAAGGGCATCTCGCTTTTCGTGGTGCCCAAGTTCCTCGTGAACGACGACGGCAGCCTCGGTTCGCGCAACGACGCGAAATGCGCCTCGCTCGAACACAAGCTCGGCATCCACGCGAGCCCGACCGCGGTGATGATCTACGGCGAGAAGGACGGCGCGATCGGCACCCTGGTCGGCGAGGAGAACCGCGGCCTGGAGTACATGTTCATCATGATGAACGCGGCGCGCTTCGCCGTCGGCCTGGAGGGCGTGGCGATCGCCGAGCGCGCCTACCAGCAGGCGCTGGAGTACGCGCGCCAGCGGGTGCAGAGCCGCGACCTCACCGGCGGCCCGAAGTCGGTGACCATCATCCACCACCCCGACGTGCGCCGGATGCTGATGACCATGAAGGCGCTGACCGAGGCGACGCGGGCGCTGGCCTGCGTGACGGCGGCGTCCATGGACATCGCGCACCGCCACCCGGACAAGGCGCAGCGCGAGCGCCACCAGGCCTTCGTCGACCTGATGATCCCCATCGTCAAGGGCTGGAGCACCGAGTCCGGCATCGAGGTGGCGTCGCATGGCGTGCAGGTGCACGGCGGCATGGGCTTCATCGAGGAAACCGGCGCGGCGCAGCACCTGCGCGATGCGCGCATCACCACCATCTACGAAGGCACGACCGGCATCCAGTCCAACGACCTGGTGGGCCGCAAGATCGCCCGCGAGGGCGGCGCGACCGCCAAGGCGGTGATCGCGATGATGCGCGCCACCGAAGCCGAACTGGGCAAGGCGGCGGGCGCCAATGGCGGCAAGCACGACGCCGACCTGGCGGCGATCCGCAAGGCGCTGGGTGCGGGCATTGCCGCGGTGGGCGAGTGCGTGGACTGGATCGTCGCGACCTATGCGTCAGACATCAAGGCAGTGCACGCGGGTTCGGTACCCTTCCTGAAGCTGATGGGCATCACCACCGGCGGCTGGCAGATGGCGCGCGCGGCGCTGGTGGCCACGCGCCAGCTGGGCGCGGGCGAGGGCGACGCGGCCTTCCTGGATGCGAAGATCACCACGGCGCGGTTTTTCGCCGACCACATCCTGTCCCAGGCGGGTGGGCTGCGCGATTCGATTGTCGGCGGTGCCAGCGGCGTGCTGGCCCTGGCCGAGGACCAGTTCTAGCCGGGCCCTGCGGGTGCTACTGCAGGGGCTTGTCTGCCCGAGCATGGCCCGGGGCGGGTAGGGCGGGCGGGGCGATTTCCGCATGGCGCAGCGTCGCGCCCTCGGGATGCGCGCCGATGCGAAAGCCCAGCGAGCGCAGCATGTGCAGCATCGGCTGGTTGGTGGCCAGCACGTCGCCGGTGAGACGCTCCAGGCCGGCCTGCCTGGCGTGTTCCAGCAGGTGGCGCAGCAGGCGGCTGCCGATGCCGCGGCCCTGCCAGTCGTCGGCGACCGTGACGGCGAACTCCGCCGTGTGGCCGTCGTCCAGGCCCATGTAGCGCGCCACGCCGATCAGCGTTTCCTCGCCCTCGAGGAAGGTGGTGGCGACGTAGGCCATGTCGCGCACGTAGTCCAGGTCGGTGAACCGCGCGAGCATGGCCGGCGACAGGGCGGTGCCGCCGCCCAGGAATCGGTTGTAGCGCGAGTCGGCCGACAGGCGATGCACGAAGGTGGCTACCAGCGTGTCGTCGTCCGCGCGGATCGGGCGCACGGTGATCGAATGGTCCAGTCCCAGCGGCCAAGTGGTTACCAGGTGGCCCGGATACACGCCGGCGGTCCGTGCCGGCAGGGTCGGCCCCAGCGGGCTGGCCAGGGCAGGGCCCGGGGGCGGAATCGCGAAGGGCCTCATTGCAGTGGCCCGCAGTCCCGCACCAGCCGGTCGAACCAGGTCAGCATGCGTTGCGGCGCGCGGGCATCACCCAGCAGGCGCCGGTCGTGGTGGCTCGCCATCAGGATGCCGAACAGTTCGAAGGACACCTGCCAGGCGTCCGTGTCGGCGCGGAAGTGGCCCTGATCGACCGCCAGGCGCACGGCCTTGGCCAGCGCGCCGCGCAGCTGCTTCTGGCCGTCGACCAGCAGGTCCCGCACCGGGCCCGGACGGTCGTCGAATTCGATGGCGGCTGCGAGGATCATGCAGCCGCCGGGGCCGGCGCTGGAATCGAGGTACTGCAGCCAGTTCTCGACGATGGCGCGCAGGCGCGGCAGTCCGCGAGGCTGTTTCAGGGCGGGAGCGAACACGCAGGCCTCGAAACGGGCTTGGGCGGCCTTAAGTGCCTGAATCTGCAGGTCTTCCTTGGAGCCGAAATGGGCGAACAGTCCGCTCTTGGACATGGCCATCCGGTCGGCCAGCGTACCGATGGACAGGCCCTCCAGCCCGACCAGACTGGCCAGGTCGACCGCCTCGTTGAGGATGGTGGATTTGGTTCGTTCGCCTTTGCGCATGGCAGCAATTTAGCACGAACGTGCGGTCTTTTAAAGCCGGGATAAGAACCTGCTTTTCCCGCCAGATCCGCGCCCGGCCCCGGGAGGTCAGGCTTCCTGCAGCGCTCTGAGCTCGACGTTGGTGTAGCGCAGGCGCATCGCCAGCACCCGGGCCAGGCCTTCCATCAGGTCTGCGGCCAGCTTGCGGTGCTCGGCGGCGAATACGTCGAAGCGCGCTCGGGACAGCACAAACAGCTCCGTATCCAGCGCCGCCACCGCGTCGGCCGAGCGCGTCTCGTGGTCCAGGAAGGACATCTCGCCGAGGAAGTTGCCGCGGCCGAAGGTGGCGAGGTGGTGGGCGTGGTCCCCGTTGATCGGCAACTCGACGCGCACCGAGCCCCGGCGGATCAGGAACAGTTCGTCGCCGGTGTCCCCGCGCAGGAAGATCTTCTCGCCGGCCTTGACGCTGCGCTTGTCCATGCAGGCCTCGAGCGCTGCCAGCGTCTCCACCTTGCGCTTTGCGAACAGGTCGATCTCGCGCAGCTCGAACAGCCCGCGTTCGTGCTGCGCCAGCCGCTCGCGCTCCAGTATCCGGTCCTCGACCCATTCCAGCGCATCGTCCAGTTCCGGGAACAGCAGGGCGTTGCGCCCCGGCTTCACCAGGCCGACCTGGGTGAAGTACTGGCGCATGTCCTGGCCCGAGGGCACGGAGCGCGGCACCTCGCTGAACAGCAGGTAGGCGCCGCGCTCGGTCAGCATGTCGGCCACCAGCTCCAGCATGTGCGCCGCGGTGACGTCCATGGACTGCAGCCGGCGCATGTCCAGTATCAGGTAGTCGCGTGTCTTGAGTTCGGGCTCCAGCGCGCGGAACAGCTCGTCGGTGGTGCCGAAGAACAGGCTGCCCTGCAGCTCCACGATGACGGTCTGCTCGCCGTGCGCCTCCAGCACCGCGCGCTCGTCGTGGTGGCGGATCTGCTTGGAGAACATCTCGCCGCCATGGGACTTGCGTCGTACGGTGGAGCTGGCGATCTGCTCGCGGATGAACAGCACCAGCGCCAGGCCTATGCCCACGCCCGAGGCGGCGATCAGGCTCACCGTCTCGGCCACCGCGACCACCGCCACGATCACCATGAAGTCGAGGATGGTCGAGCGCGAGCGCAGCAGGTGCAGGCTGTTCCTGTCGAACATGCGAAAGCCGATCACGATCAGGATCGCCGCCAGCGCTGGCACCGGCACCCAGGCGATCACCGAGCCGAGCAGCAGGAAGGCCGCCAGCGCCAGCGCGCCTTCGATCATCCCCGAGCGCCCGGTGGTCGCGCCGCTGGACAGGTTGACCAGGGTCGCGCCCATGGTGCCCGCGCCCGGGATGCCGCCGACCACGGCGGATGTGATGTTGCCCAGGCCCTGGCCGACCAGTTCGCGGTTGGAATCGTGCCGGCTGCGGGTCAGTGAATCCAGCACCACGCAGGTCTTGAGCGTGTCGATGGACAGCAGCACCGCAAGGGTGGCCGCGGGCACCAGCAGCTGTTTCAGGTCTTCCAGGCTCATCCTGCCGATGGCGCTCCAGCGCCCGGCCAGGGTGTCGAGGAATCCGGCATCCGAGCCGGCGCCGCTTCCGCCGAGGGCGCCGACCACCAGCGAGTTCCCCTTGAGCGTGAGCATGGCCGGGTCGAACATCGCCAGCGCGAAGTAGCTGGCGATGCCCGCCAGCAGCGCGAGGATGGCGGCTGGCACCGCGCTGGTGACGCGCGGCGCGCCGAGCATGACCGCGACGGTGACCACGCCGACGACGATGCCCGGCCATTGCCAGGTGGCCGGCAGGCGCACGGCGTCCCAGAAATGCGCGCCGTAGGGCGCGCCCAGGAACTTGGGCACCTGGCTGAGGATGATGATCAGGCCGACGCCGCTGAGGTAGCCGCTGACCACGGGGTAGGGCATGTACTTGATCAGCCTGCCGAGTCGGGCGAGGCCGAACAGGACCTGCAGCGCGCCCGCCAGCACCGCGACCAGCGTCAGCATCAGCACGATGCCGCCGGGTTCCACGCCCTGGTCGACCAGCCCGATGGCCAAGGCGCTCAGCACGGCGGCGGCCGGCGCGCAGGGCGCGGAGATGAGCCGTCGGGTGCCCCCGAAACTCGCGGCCACCAGGCCGACGGCGGTCGCGCCGAGGATGCCGGCGAGCGCGCCCTGCGCGCCATAGCCCGACCCCATCGAGGCAAAGATGGTGACGCCGAAGGCGATCGACGAGGGCAGGGCCACCAGCATGGCAGCCAGCCCGCCCCAGAAATCCCCGGCGATGCCGCTGTCCGCGCTTGTCGCAGCTGCCGCAGTGTCAGTGGCCATGGGTCACCATAGCAACCGGGGGCGGTCGCTGCGAGCGCGGGTCGCACCGCAATTGACGCAGGTCAAAGCCCCGGCGGTGGCCGGCCGGGGGCCGGACCTTACATGTTCGGGTAGGTCGGCCCTTCGCCGCCCTGCGGCGTCACCCAGACGATGTTCTGCGTCGGGTCCTTGATGTCGCAGGTCTTGCAGTGCACGCAGTTCTGCGCGTTGATCTGCAGCCGGTCGGCGCCACCGTCGGCCTTGACGTACTCGTACACGCCGGCCGGGCAGTAGCGTGCCTCGGGCCCGGCGTAACGCGCCAGGTTGACCGCCACCGGCACCGATGCGTCCTTCAGCGTCAGGTGGATCGGCTGGTCTTCCTCGTGGTTGGTGTTGGAGATGAACACCGAGGACAGCCGGTCGAAGGTGAGCTTGCCGTCGGGCTTGGGGTAGTCGATCGGTTGGCACTCGGCCGCCGGGCGCAGCATGGCGTGGTCCGCGTGCTTGTGGTGCAGGGTCCAGGGGAACTTGCCGCCGAGCACGAACTGCTCCAGCCCGACCATGGCGGTGCCCAGGTACAGCCCCTTGCCCATCCATTGCTTGAAGTTGCGCGCCTGCCAGAGTTCGTCGAACAGCCAGGACTCGCGGAACGCCTTGGGGTAGTCGGACAACTCGTCGCCGCGGCGACCGGCCTGCAGGGCGTCGAAGGCCGCGCCGGCGGCCAGCATCCCGGACTTGATCGCCGCATGGCTGCCCTTGATGCGCGAGGCATTCAGGAAGCCGGCGTCATCGCCAATGAGTCCGCCGCCCGGGAACACCAGCTTGGGCAGGGACATCACGCCGCCAGCCGCGATGGCGCGCGCGCCGTAGGCGATGCGCTTGCCGCCCTCGAAAAAGCCGCGGATCGCGGGGTGGGTCTTGTAGCGCTGGAACTCCTCGTAGGGCGAGAGCCAGGGGTTGGTGTAGGCGAGGCCCACCACGAAGCCCACGGAAACCAGGTTGTCCTCCATGTGATAGAGGAACGACCCGCCGTAAGTGTCCGACTGCAGCGGCCAGCCGGCCGAGTGGATCACCAGGCCGGGCTGGTGCTGCTTCGGGTCGATTTCCCAGAGCTCCTTCAGGCCCAGGCCATAGACCTGCGGGTCGGCGTCCTTGTTGAGCCCGTACTTCGCCATCAGCTGCCGGCCGAGGTGCCCACGGCATCCCTCGGCGAACAGGGTGTAGCGCGCATGCAGTTCCATGCCGCGCTGGAAGTTCGGCCCTGGCTGGCCGTCGCGGCCCACGCCCATGTCGCCGGTGGCCACGCCGCGCACCGCGCCCTGGTCGTCGTACAGGATCTCGGCGCCCGCGAAGCCCGGGTAGATCTCCACCCCGAGTTCCTCCGCCTTGCTGCCCAGCCAGCGGCACACGTTGGCCAGGCTGACCACGTAGTTGCCGTGGTTCTGGAAGCAGCCGGGCAGCAGGCCATTGGGCACCTGGCGCGCGCCGGATTCGGTCAGGAACAGGAAACGGTCCTCGCTCACCGCGGTCTTGATGGGCGCGTCCTGCGACTGCCAGTCCGGGATCAGTTCGTTGATCGCGCGCGGGTCCATCACCGCGCCGGACAGGATGTGCGCGCCGACCTCGGCGCCTTTCTCGATCACGCAGACGCCGATTTCGGCGCCTTTCTCCGCGGCCAGCTGCTTGAGCCGGATCGCGGCCGACAGGCCCGCCGGGCCACCGCCGACGATGACCACGTCGTATTCCATCGATTCTCGCTGCGCGGCTGCGTCGCTCACTGAATGCTCCCCGGGAGGTGAGGGCGAATTATAATTCGCCCTGCTTCGCCAACCGCGCCGGAATCATCCGCGCCCGCCACCCCATGTCCAATGCGCCCGCGCACGCCCGAAAGCTGGTCCACACCGAGTCCGTGCGCATCCGCTGGGGTGACATGGACGCCCAGGTCCACGTCAACAACGTCGAGTACTTCCGCTACATGGAAGTGGCGCGCATCGCGTTCTTCGAGACCCTGGGCGTGCGCCCGGGCGGCTCGGGCCTGCCCCCGGGCGCGCAGCCGGTGATCATCAGCACCGCCTGCACCTACCTGCGCTCGCTGACGTTCCCTGGCGACGTGCTGGTGGACGTCTACCTCGGCGAGCCGGGCCGCAGCAGCGTGATGACCTGGTATGCCATGCGCACCGAGCGGGACCCCGGCACGGTGTACGCGGAGGGTTCCGCCAAGCTGTGCTGGGTGGGTGGGGAGGACCGCAAGGCGATCCCGCTGCCCGAGCGCATCCGCAACCTGCTGGAGCAGTCCCCGCTGCCGAACTGAGGTGCCCGAGAGGCGCCGCTGCGGCCGTATCGCCGCATCGAACCGAACCTAGCTGGAGCAACGACCATGTCCGCCGCCACGCCCGACGCCGACCGCCCGCTCTGGGAGCCCAGCCAGGACCGGATCGAACAGGCCAACCTCACGCGCTTTGCGCGCGCCGCGGTGCGCGACTGGAACCTGACTTGCAACGACTGGCCGTCCTTCATGGCCTGGAGCCTGTCCGATCCCGAGCAGTTCTGGCAGTCGGTGTGGCGCCATTGCGGGGTGATCGCGAGCGAACGCGGCGAACGCGTGGTCGCGGACCGCGAGAAGATGCCCGGCGCGCGCTGGTTCCCGGACGCGAAGCTGAACTATGCGCAGAACCTGCTGCGCTGGCGCGACGATGACCGCGCGCTGGTGTTCTGGGGCGAGGACAAGGTCAAGCGCCGCGTCACCCACAACGAGCTCTACGACGAGGTGTCTTGCATCGCCTCGGCCCTGCGCGCCATGGGCGTGAAGCCCGGCGACCGTGTCGCGGGCTACCTGCCGAACATGCCCGAGTCCGTCATGGCCATGCTCGCCGCCGCCAGCGTGGGTGCGATCTGGTCGTCCTGCTCGCCG
>CAIVVS010000315.1 GCA_903909415.1 uncultured Pseudomonadota bacterium
TCGGGCAGCGGGTTGATGTCGTGCGAGGGCCCCGGCTCGAACTGCGCGTCGCGCAGGTAGCGCACCAGCGGCACGTCCAGCGCATCCACCCAGACGGCACGCCCCTGGCCGGCATGCACGTGCTCGTGCCAGGTCCACGCCGGCGTCAGCACCAGGTCGCCGCGCAGCATGGCGCAGGGCTTGCCTTCGACGATGGTGGTCACGCCCTCGCCTTCCAGCATGAAGCGCAGCGCGCTCATCGAATGGCGGTGCACCCGGGCGCGCTCCCCCGGCATCAGCACCTGCAGGTTGACCGCGACGTTGATGGTGGCGCCGTACAGGCCGGTGTTCTCGTACAGCGGGTTGTTCAGCACCAGCACCCGGCGCTCGGCATTGTCCATGCCGGTCGCGGCGATCGCGCCGTCGATCAGCGGGTCCATGGCGCGCCACGGCCAGGAACGGGACGGGATCGCGCCCGCGCCGTGCCGCGTGTCGGCCTCCCACAATGCAAACACCTGCGCCTGCTTCATGGCGGCGTGGAAATCACTCATGGGGTCACCGGGATGGGAGGGATGCGGGGTTGCAGGGAAGCGGAATCCGCGCGACGCGCGGCCGGCGCTGCTGCCGGGGCAGCGTCGAGGGAATGATACCGCCAGCGGTTGCGTTTGTACGCCGCCCCCGCGATACTTCCGCGCTTCCACGGGCAACCTTCCCAGGGCATGAGCATGCACGCCGTATCCGCGACCAGAGACGCAGGCAACCGAGCGGGACGACCCGCCGCCGCGGCAACGACCGTGGAAGCGGTAGCGAAAGCGGGCACGGGACGATGCCGGGCGCCACGCCACCCCGCCCGGCCAGGGGCCGCGCTCGGCGCAGCGCTCGCCGCATGCCTGCCCATGCAGGCCGCACTCCTGCCTGCGGGCGCCGCGGCGCAGCCGGCCTGGCCGTCGCGCGGCATCACCATGATCGTTCCGTTCACGCCCGGCACCGGCGTGGACCAGATCGCGCGCGGCCTGGGCAGCGCGCTGTCCACGCGCCTGGCCGTGGCCGTGGTGGTGGACAACCGGGCAGGCGCCAGCGGCAACATCGGCGCCGAAGCCGCGGCCAAGTCGCCTGCCGACGGCCACACGCTGCTGGTGACCGCCGGTTCCATGATCAGCAACGCCGCCATCAACCGCAACCTGCGCTACGACGCGCTGCGTGCCTTCGCGCCGGTGTCGCTGCTGGCCACCGGCGCACAGACCCTGGTGGTGGGCAGCGCATCGCCGCTGCGCTCGACGCGCGAACTGGTGGCAGCAGTGCGCGCCCGGCCCGGCAAGCTGTTCTACGGAACGCCGGGCAACGGCACGCCGCACCACCTGGCAATGGAACTGTTCAAGCTGGAGGCGGGCCTGGACATCGTGCACGTGCCCTACAAGGGCTTCGGCGGCGCGCTCACCGACCTGCTGGGCGGGCGACTGGATGCGATGGTGATGCCGCTGTCGGCCGCCGTGCCCTACGTGCAGAACGGACAGGCGCGCATGCTCGCCATTGTCGCGGGTGAGCGGGTCGCACTCTATCCCGCGGTGCCGACGCTGGCCGAGGAAGGCTTTCCCAAGGTACAGGCATCCAACTGGTACGCGCTGCTGGCCCCGGCCGGCACGCCCGGCGCCGTGGTCGCAAAGCTGAATGCCGAAGCGAACGCCATCATCGGCAATGCGGGCCTCAGGGAGTCACTCGCCAAGCAGGGCTTCATCCCCGCGGGCGGCGCACCCGAGAAGCTGGCGGAGCTGATGAAGGCCGAGTTCGAGCGCTGGACGCGCGTGGCTGCCGACGCGCAGATCAAGGCGGACTGAGCAGGGATCTGGCTGCTGCGGGTGCGTCCGCGCCCGCAGGCGAGAGCGCGACCGACCGGGGCCGCTTCACCAAAACCCGGACCCGTCACTGGAACGTCCGGGAACCACGCCCGCTACCGGGTGGCTATTTCGCCTTCAGCATGCGCTCCAGGATGCCGTTGAAGAGCACCTGGCTGACCTGCACCATCTGGGTCACCGCAAGGACGACACGATCGAAGTCCGCATCCGTCTTCGCAAAGCTGGAAAGCAGCTGCCTCCCGACGTCGGAGTGCTCTCCATCCGCGTGGTCGTGCACGATGTAGAACGCCAGTTCTTCGTCGGACAGGCTGAATTTCTTCTTCAAACCCTGGGACACACTGCCGACGGCGCCCGGCACCTGGGCTTCCGATCCCAGCATGTGCGCTGATACGCCTTCCAGGAAGTCACCGCTGCAGATGCCGTGGAAGAAGGCGCGATAGGCGATCGCCTCCGGGCAGAAGTCCGCGTTCCACATCTCCTCGTCGCTCAGCCCGAACGCGTGGCCCAAGCGCAGCCAGAGCTTCCAGTGGGGCACGCCGTCGGCGAACATGCGCCCCGTTCCCTCTTCGTACACCACCTCGGCGATCATCTCGCGCCAGTTGGGGTCGGGGCATTTCACGTACAACGGCCCGTGGTACAGGTGGTTGAACAGCGGGATGATGCCCGCCTGCAGGATGAACTCGCGTACCTGGGGCCGCTCGAAGCTGCCATCCATCAACCCGCGCCACAGCGGGTGCTTGTAGCGCGAATAGGGCTCGTGGACCCGGGCGATGCGCTGGAGGACCGCATCGATGCGCGGGTCCCGGCTTGACGTTTCAATGCCTGTACTCATGCCTGCCTTCCTGTTGCGGGGTATGCGATCTGACGAGACATCACTCGATGCGGGTACCGGCGGCCTTCACCACCCTTGCCCAGCGCGGTATCTCGGCGCGGATCATCTCGGCCATCCGCTCGGGCGTCGAACTGGCGACGTCGTAGCCCATTCCGGTGAGCCGGTCGCGCAGTTCCGGCTGCTGGACGCCGCGGGCGATGTCGGCCGAAAGGCGGCTGACGATGGGCTGCGGCGTGCCGGCGGGCACCACCACGCCGAACCACACGGTCGACTCGTAGCCCGGCAAGCCCGCTTCGGAAATCAGCGGCACCTCAGGCAACAGCGGGGAGCGGCGCGCGCCGGCCACGCCCAGTACGCGAACCTTGCCGCTGCGGATGTGGGGCAGCGCGGAGGGGATCAGGTCGAAGATCATGTTCACCTGCCCGACCAGCAGGTCGGTCACGCCCTGGGGTCCGCCCTTGTACGGCACGTGCAGCAGGTCAACCCCGGCCAGCATCTTGAACATCTCGGCCGCGAGGTGGGTGGAACTGCCGTTGCCGGCGGAGGCGAAGGAGTACTTGCCCGGGTTCGCCTTGGCCAGCGCGATCAGCTCGGGAATGGACTTTGCCGGGACGGATGGATGCAGTATCAGGACGTTGTCCGCCGAGACCACCACCGATACCGGCGCAAAGTCCTTGATCGGGTCGAACGGCACCTTGGCATACAGCACCGGGTTGACCGCCAGGATGGCCGAAGTCGCCATGAACATGGTGTAGCCATCGGGCGCGGAGCGAGCGGCCGCCTCAGCGGCGATGTTGCCGCCCGCGCCGAGGCGGTTCTCGGCGACCACCTGCTGGCCAAGGGACTTGGACAGTTCGTTGCCGATGGCGCGTGCCGATATGTCCACTGCGCCGCCGGCGGGAAACGGTACGATCATCCTCAACGGCTTGGATGGCCAGGCCTGCGAATGCGCCATCCCGGCCTGGCACAGCAATGCCACCGACAACCAGCCCAACAGCTGCTTCCTGCTCATGCTCGCTCCCCTGCCGTTGCCGGCGTTGACGTATCAGCGTCCACCTCAGCGCCCCCGGTGGAGATCGGGACTGTCCGCATCACGCACCATGGCGAAGCGGTCGCTGGTGCGGCAGTAATCCGGGCCGGTCAGGCGCCCCAGCGCGCGAAGTTTGTCGTAGTCCAGGTGCATGCGCGCATCAAACAGGTCCTCGCGGTAGTGGAAGGCCACGACTTCGCCGCAGATCATGGTGTAGCGCGGGAACTCGATCAGGCGCTCCAGCCTGCATTCGAATGCCGCGGGCGCGACCTTCACCCGCGCCGGACGGACGACCAGGTTGTCGGTGGCCGGCTCGAAGCCCGAGCGCTCGAACTCGTCCACTTCCGGACCCCAGTCCAGCGAGGCCACGTTCATCGGCTTGGCCATGTCCTCGTCCACCACGTTGATCACGAACTCCTTCGTGTCGCTGACGTTGACCAGGGTGTCCTTGTGGGACTTGCCATGGCGCAGCCCGATGGAGACGCCCAGCATGGGCGGCACGTCGTTCAGGAAACAGTAGAAGCTGAAGGGCGCGAGGTTGGGCACGCCCGCGGCCGACAGGCTGGAAACCAGCGCGATCGGGCGCGGGATCACCAGGCTGGCCAGCAGCCTGTACAGCTGCGGCGCGTCCAGCGTCTCGGTCGGTCTCGCGATCATGTACTGCCTCCGTCGTGTTGCGCCATGCCAGCCCCCTTCGGTCGCGTTGTCCGCCCTCAGTCCAGCTTGGCGCCGGACGCCTTGACCGCGCGCCCGAACTTGGCCACGTCGGCGCGTATCTTGGCCGCGAACTGCGCGGTGGGCATGCCGCTCACCTCGGCGCCCAGCGACTCCACCTGGTCACGCACGTCCTGCGCCTGCAGGATGGCCGCCGTCTCGCGGTACAGCGCCGGCACCACCGCGGACGGCGCCCCGGCGGACGTGAACAGCCCCCACCAGCCGGTGACTTCGTAGTTCAGGCCGGATTCCGCCATCGTCGGCACGTCAGGAAGCGCGCGCACGCGGCGCTCCGTGGTAACGGCCAGCGCGCGCAGCTTGCCCGCCTTCACGTGCGGGATCAGGGCGCCGGCGTCGGTGATCATCATGTCCACGTGCCCGCCCACCATGTCTCCCACCGCCGGCCCGGTACCCTTGTAGGGGACGTGCACCAGGTTCAGCCCGGTGGTGGTGCGGAAAAGTTCCGAGGAGATATGACCGGTGGAGCCGATGCTGGAGGACGCATAGGACAAGCCGCCCGGCTTGCTCGCCGCATGCGCGATCAACTCCTGCACGTTGCTGGCGGGCACCTTGGGGTGCACCACCAGCAGCAGGGGGAAGGAAGCCAGCATCGTGACCGGTGCAAAATCGCGCTGCACGTCATACGGCAGGTTGGCGTAGAGGAAGGGACTGATGGCGATGTCGCCGGCGCCGGCCACCACGACGGTGTGGCCATCCTGCGGCGAGCGCGCCACCGCAGTCATGCCCAGCGTGCCGCCCGCGCCCGGCTTGTTGTCCACCACCACGGGCTGCTTCAGGCGCTCGGACAGCTTCGGGCCGACCAGGCGCGCCAGCCGGTCGTATCCGCCCCCGGGCGGATACGGCACGACGAGGGTGAGCTGCTTCGAGGGCCAGGCCTGCGCGCACGCCGGCGACGCAGCGACCGCCGCCAGGGCCCCGGCGGCCGCCAGCACGGCCCCCAGCAGGGAGGCAGGCGCGCTCAAAACGGAATCGCCAGGTTCGCCATGGTCGCGTCGCAATTGACCAGGCGCACGGTCTTGCGGGCGATCTTCCACGAGCCCGGGCTGCCGCGCAGCAGGTGCTCCATCGTGCCGCCGAAGGTGCGCTGCGGGTGGGTGCGCCGGTGCTCGAGCATGGTGAAGGTGGAATGCACCACCAGCTCGCCAACGCCCTCGGGTGCGGGACCGGCCTGGACGTTGCCGATCACCCGCAGCGTGGACGCGGCAGGCTGCTGCGAGAACAGCTTGGGGTGACGCAGGCGCTCGACCCGGTTGCGCAGGATCGCGGCGGTGTCGGCGAACAGGGAAATCTCGTTCTCGGCGTCGTGCTGGCCATGTCGCGCCGGCACCCAGTAGAAGACGTCCTCGGTGAGCAGCTGCAGCCA
>CAIVVS010000316.1 GCA_903909415.1 uncultured Pseudomonadota bacterium
AACTTCACCATCGAGGAGCTCTCGGTGCTGGTCGGTCAGGTCAACGCCGCGGCGGGACAGGTCGCGCTGTCGGCCGAGTCCGCGCGCGGGACGTCGGTCGGGTTGCTCGAGGCGGCGTCGCGCCAGGCCGAACAGATACGCACCGCCTCGGGCGCGGTGCTCGACATGGCCAGCGGCGTGGGCGAGATCTCGGCCGGCGCCGCGCAGTCGGCGCAGGTCGCGCGCGAGTCGCTGGCGGCGGCGCAGAAGGGCCAGTCCGCGGTGCACGATTCCATGGCCGGCATGGACGGCATACGCATCCAGATCCAGGACACGGCCAAGCGCATCAAGCGCCTGGGCGAGTCCTCCCAGGAGATCGGCGAGATCGTCGGCCTGATCACCGACCTCACCGAGCAGACCAACGTGCTGGCGCTGAACGCGGCGATCCAGGCGGCATCCGCTGGCGAGGCCGGGCGCGGATTCGCCGTGGTCGCGGAGGAAGTGCAACGCCTCGCCGAGCGTTCCGCCGGCGCGGCGCAGCGCATCGACGCGCTGGTGCGCACCATCCAAGCCGACACCCAGGACACGGTCGCGGCGATGGAGCGCAGCACCCAGGGCGTGGTGCAGGGCGCGGCGCTCACCGACGCGGCCGGCCACGCGCTGGCGCGCATCGGGGACGTCTCGCGCGAACTGGCCACGCTGATCGAGCGCATTTCCGCGACCACCGAGCGCCAGGCGAAGCAAGCCGAGCAGGTCGGGTCCGCGATGCGCGAGATCGACGAGATCACCCGGCAGACCACCGCCGGCACGCAACGCACCGCCGGTTCGATCGACGAACTCGCGGCCCTGGCGGCGAGCCTGAAGCAGTCCGTGTCCGGCTTCAAGATCAATTGAGCGCCGCCATGCCCGCGCATCCCGTGCCCCCGACCTGCGCTGCCCCGCCGGGCGTGGCGCGCGCGTGACCCCGTGACCGGTTGAAATGAGCCGCCGCACTCAATTCGACATCGGCCCGCTCACCTGGGTGAAGGGCGAGATCGACGTGTCCATGCAGCGCGGACGCGAGGCCTTTGCCAAGTTCGCCGCCGCGCCGGATGCGCTGCCGCCGCTGCGCCAAGCCCGCGCCCAGCTGCACATGGCGCATGGCGCGCTCGCCATCGTCGGCCTGTCCGGCGTGACGCGCGTTTCGGAGGCGCTGGAGGCGCTGCTGGCAACCCTCGAGGACACGCCCGAGCGCCGCACGCCCGATGCCTTCGCCGCGGCCAACGACGCGTTCGAGCAGGTCCCCGCCTACCTCACCGGACTGGTCGGCGGCGCGCGCAACGAGCCGGTGTCGCTGCTGCCCTTGCTGCGTGCCCTGTGCGCCGCCGGCGGCGGCCCCGAAGTGGATGCGGTGGACCTGTTCCACCCCGACCTCGCGCGCCGCCCGCCGGACCGCGAGCAGACGCCCACCGTGCTGCACGACGAGGACTACGATCCCTTCTACCGCGACCAGCGCGCGCATTTCCTGCGCGGCCAGCTGCGCTACATGCGCGGCGACATGGGCGGCGTGCCGGAGATGCAGGGCGCGATCGACGCGGTCGAGCAATCCCAGGCCACGCCCACCCAGCGCGCCTTCTGGTGGGTGGTGCTGGGCGTGCTCGAAGGCATCGCCGCGGGCGTGCTGCCCGACACGCTCACGCCCAAGCGCATGCTCACGCGCGTCGAGCAGCAGCTTCGCCGCCTGGTCGAGGGCACGGGCAGCGTGCCCGAGCGGCTGATGCGCGAGGTGCTGTACTACGCCTCCTGCGCCGATCCCGCGGCCGCCCAGCCGGATCGGTCCTGCGCGGTGCTGGCGCAGGTTCGCGAGGTCTACGACCTGGCGCCGCACCCGGAACCCAAGGCGCGCGAACGCGAACTGGCGCGCGCGCTGCCGGAGCTGACCGCGCAGCTGCGTGCGGTGGAATCGGTGCTCGACGCCTACTTCCGCGACCCGTCCAGGCGCGACGGCCTGGCCGAGCTGGACAAGCCGGTCTCGGCGCTCAGGAGCGGGCTCAAGGTCCTGCCGGAGCCGCGCGCTGCCGAGGCGTTCGCGCGCTGCGCCGGCGACATCGCGCGCCTGGGGACGCCGGGCCGCACCAACACGCAGGCAGAGTTCGAGTCCATCGCGCAAGCGCTGTCCGGGCTGGGCTTCTACCTGGACGCGCTGGTGCATGGCGATGCCGATTTCGATGCGGCCATGAAGCCGATCCGTGCGGAGCCCGTGGATCCGGTCGCGGTACGGGAGCCCGTCGCGCCTGCCGTCGTGGTCTCCGCCGTCGACCCGGAGCTGCTCGAGATCTACCTCGAGGAAGCCGAGGCGGTTCTGGCCATGATGCAGGCGCCGGCCGCGGCGCTCGTCGTGGGTGGCGCCGCGGGCGGCGAGGGCATGTCGGACGCGCTGGTCGAGGTGCGTCGCGGATTCCACACGCTCAAGGGCAGCGGCCGCATGGTCGGACTGAACCGGCTGGGCGAGGCGGCGTGGTCGGTTGAGCGTTGCCTGAACCGGCTGATCGAACTCGGCGGCGAGCCGCCCGAGGGACTGGCCGACGCGGTTGCGTTTGCCTGCGAGTATTTCGCCGGCGGCGTCGCCGCGCTGCGCGCCGGCCAGGCCGAGCCTGACGAGGCCGCCCTGCTCGCGCGCATCGCGCGGCTGGAGGGCGACGATGTCGCGCCCATGTTTGCGGGCGCAGCTGCGACCGGGATCGCGCCCGCGGCGGCGGACCCGACGGCCATTCCCGCGGGGGCCATGCCCGACCTCACTCCGCCGCCGCCCGATGTCGCGCCGGCGATTCCCCTGTCCGCGGTGCTGCCGGACGATGTTGCGTCGCCGGACGACGAGCCCACGGTGGCGATCGGCTCACGCAAGGTGACGCTGTCGGTGTTCGCGCTGTTCTCGGGCGAGGCGCGCAACCATGCGAGCACGCTGCAGGCGGAACTGGACAACCTCTCCACGCATTCCATCGTCACCGACGACATGATGGCCGCGGCGCATTCGCTGGCCGGCGTGGCCTCGACCGTCGGCATGGAGACGCTGCACGCGCTCGCCCAGGCGCTGGAGGACGCGCTGCAGGCGCTGTCCGAGGACACGGTCGGTGAGACCGAACAGACCATGGTCGCGCAGGTGGTCGAGGCGCTGGCCGACATGGTGGACGAGGGCAGCGAGGCGCGCATGCCCGAGCCGCGCGCGGACCTGGTGGAACGCCTGCAGGCCATGTCCGTGCCCGCGATGCCCGACATGTCGGACATGGACGGGGCGGGCGATGCGCCCGGTCCGTCGCCGGAGCCGGTCCCGCCAGGCGACGGGGTGATGCCTGACGACCGCATCGACCCCGAGCTGCTGCCCCTGCTGCTGGAGGAGGCGGCCGAGCTCATGCCCGACATCGCCGGGGCGCTGCGCATCTGGCGCAGCGACGCGCGGCGCGCGGCGCTGGGCCGTGAACTGGCGCGCCTGCTCCATACCCTCAAGGGCAGCGCGCGCATGGCCGGCGCGATGCGCCTGGGCGAGCTGACCCATCGCATGGAAACGCGGGTGCATGGGGCGCTGGACGGGGCCTCTCCTGACGACGCCTTGTTCGACCGCCTGCAATCGGCGTTCGACGCGATGCACGAGTTGCACGAGCAGCTCGCAGGGCGTGGCGAGGCGCAGGAATCGCCCTCGGAGGATGCGACCGTCGCCGCGCCCGAACCGGACCGTGCAGCCTTGCTGCGGGTCCGCGCCGACGCGGTGGACCGACTGGTCAACCAGGCGGGCGAAGTGTCCATCGTGCGCAGCCGCATCGAGAACGAGATGCGCGCGCTGCGCGGCGCGATGGGCGAGCTCGCCGACAACGTCACGCGGCTGCGCTCGCAGCTGCGCGAGATCGAGATCCAGGCCGAGACGCAGATGCAGGCGCGCTCGCGCGAGGTGCAGGGCGCGAGCCAGGGCTTCGACCCGCTGGAGATGGACCGCTTCACCCGCTTCCAGGAGCTCACCCGCCTCATGGCGGAGTCGGTGGGCGACGTGCAGACCGTGCAGCAGAACCTGGTCAATGCGATCGAGGAGACGGACCGCGCGCTGGCCGCGCAGGCGCGCCTGTCGCGCGAGTTGCAGCAGGACCTGTTGCGGGTGCGCATGGTGCCGTTCGCGTCCATCGGCGAGCGTCTGCAGCGCGTGGTGCGCCAGACCGCGGACGAAACCGGCCGTGCCGCCGTGCTGGAGCAGCGCGGCGGCGCCACCGAGATCGACCGCAGCGTGCTCGAGCGGATCACCGGGCCGCTGGAACACCTGCTGCGCAACGCGGTCAGCCACGGCATCGAGCCGGCCGACGTTCGCCGCGCCGCGGGCAAGCCGGCCTCCGGGCAGATCACGCTGGAGCTGGCGCAGGAAGCGAGCGAAGTGCGCGTGCTGCTGTCCGACGACGGCGCGGGACTGGACCATGCGCGCATCCTGGCCAAGGCGCGCGAATCCGGCCTGGTCGCCGCGGGCGCGGCGCCGGCCGCGGACGAGGTCGCGCAACTCATTTTCCATCCCGGCTTTTCCACCGCGGAACAGGTCACCCAGGTGTCCGGGCGCGGCGTGGGAATGGACGTGGTGAGGAGCGAGGTCGGCGCGCTGGGCGGCCGCATCGAGCTGGATTCCGAACACGGCAAGGGCACGCGGTTCCGCATCTTCCTGCCGCTGACCCTGGCGGTGGTGCAGGCGGTGCTGGTGCGCGCGGCCGGCCGAAGCTACGCGATACCCGCGGCCATGGTCGAGCAGGTGCTGCAGATGAAGCCGGACGCGCTGGCTGAAGCCGAGGCTGCCGGCCGGGTGGAATGGAAGTCGCGCCGCTACCCGCTGCACTCCCTGGCCGCGCTGCTCGGCGCGCCCGCGCAGCCCGATGCGCGCCGCGCCACGCCGGTGCTGCTGCTGCGCAGCGGCAGCCTTGCGATCGCGCTGCAGGCCGACGAGATGACCGGCAGCAGCCAGGAGATCGTGCTCAAGTCCATCGGCCCGCAGCTGACCCGCATCCAGGGCGTGACCGGCGCCACGGTGATCGGTTCGGGCGAGATCGTCCTGGTGCTGAATGCCGTGGCCCTGGCCCAGCGCTGGGGCGGCCCGGCGGGGCTGGCCACCACGCGGGTGGTGCCGGGGCGCGTTGCCGCGCCGGCCGCGCCGCCCGCCCCCAGGCTGGTGATGATCGTCGACGACTCGCTGACCGTGCGCAAGGTGACCAGCCGGGTGCTGGCGCGCGAGGGCTACGAGGTGGCGTCCGCGCGCGACGGCGTCGAGGCGCTGGAGCAGATGCAGGAACTGGTGCCGGACGCGCTGCTGGTGGACGTGGAGATGCCGCGCATGGACGGCTTCGAGCTGACGCGCCGCGTGCGCGCCGACGCGCGACTCGCGCACCTGCCCATCATCATGATCACCTCGCGCAACGCGGACAAGCACCTGGGCCACGCAAAGGAAGCCGGCGTGGATGCCTTCCTCGGCAAGCCCTATGCCGAACCGGACCTGGTCGCCAAGCTCGCCGAGCTGATCAAGTCCCGCGCCCGGCCTGGCTGAGCCTGCGCGTGGTCTAGCGCTCGGGCCCCCGACCGGGGACGCGCGCCGCCGATGTTCAGGCCGGGTCCTTCTTCTTCACCTTCCCGTAGCGCTCCAGCGTCAGCTTGCGCGCCGCATCGTGGTCCACCACCGGGGCCGGATAGTCGCGGCCGATGACGCAGCCGGCCGCCTGCTGTTCCAGCGGCGGCAGGGTCCACGGCGCATGGATGTATTTCGCCGGCACCTTCGCGAGTTCGGGCACGTAGCGCCGTATGAACGCGCCGTCGGCGTCGAAGCGCTGCGACTGGGTCACCGGGTTGAAGATGCGGAAGTAGGGCTGGGCATCGCAGCCCGTGGACGAGGCCCATTGCCAGCCGCCGTTGTTGGCCGACAGGTCGAAGTCGTTCAGCTGGTCGGCGAAGTACTTCTCGCCCAGTTTCCAGTCCACGTGCAGGTCCTTCACCAGGAAGGACGCGGCGATCATGCGCAGCCGGTTGTGCATGTAGCCGGTCTGGTTGAGCTGGCGCAGCGCCGCGTCCACGATGGGATAGCCGGTGCGTCCCTCGCACCAGGCCGCGAACAGCGCCGGGTCGTTGTCGAACACCACGGCGTCGTATTCGGGCCGGAAGGCGCGCTCCACCACATGCGGGTGGTGGTGCAGGACCTGGAAGTAGAAGTCGCGCCAGATCAACTCGGACAGCCAGGTCTGCGCGCCTTCGCCCGCGCGCGCATGCGCCAGCGCGGCGAGCCGGCGGATCGACACCGTGCCGAAGCGCAGGTGCACCGACAGGTAGGACGGCCCCTTCACCGAGGGGAAGTCGCGCGTCGCCTTGTAGTGCTTCATGCGCGGCTCGAAGTCCGCCAGCAGCGCGCGCGCGCCCGACTCGCCGGTCGGAACCTTCAGCGCGCCAAGGTTGGTGGGCTCGAAGCCGAGGTCCGCGAGCGTGGGCATCGCCTTGTCGAGGGTTCCTGCGGCACCGGGCGCGGCCAGCGCGGAGGCGTACTGCGCCGACGGATAGGGCTTCAGGTAGAACGGTGTGAGCTTCTTCAGCCAGGCATTCTTGTACGGCGTGAACACCGAGAACGGCGTGCCGGCGCCGGTCAGCACCTCGCTGCGCTCGAACACCACCTGGTCCTTCCAGGTGCGCAGCTCGCGTCCGCCGCCGCGCAGCGTGGCCTGCACCGCGGCGTCCCGCGCGACGGCCTGCGGCTCGTAGTCGTGGTTGGCATGCACTTCGGCCGCGCCCAGCTGGGCGGCCAGCTTCGGGATTTCCTCGGTCGCGCGGCCGCGGCGCACCACCAATCCGCCGCCGAGCGCTTCCAGCCCGCGCTTCAACTCGGCCACCGAATGCCAGATGAACTCCACCCGCCGGTCGGCGCGCGAAGGCAGGGCATCCAGGATGTCGGTGTCGAACACGAAGGCGCACCACACCGGACCGCCGCCCTTGAGCGCCTGGTACAGGGCCGCATGGTCGTCCACGCGCAGGTCGCGGCGGAACCAGACCAGGCTGGCGCTCATGCCCCCACACCCCCATGGAGGCACTGAAGGAAGCAAACCGGGCTGAAAATCAGGAACGAAATCAAGGGGAAATCCACCGTGGGAACAAGCATGGGTGAAACCGGGCACGACATTGTCCCGGGGGCGCTGCGGCGATTACAATAGCGCCATACATGGCAGCGGTCCCGATCAGCCTGGTCAACCATTTCCTGATCGCCATGCCGGCGATGGCGGACCCGAATTTTTCGCGCACGGTCACCTACATCTGCGAGCACAGTGAAAGCGGCGCGCTCGGCGTGGTGGTGAACCGCCCCACCGACATGACGCTGGGCAAGCTGCTGTCCCAACTGGACATCGGGGTACCGGCCGGCGTGATCGCCGATTCCCCCGTGTCCTACGGCGGTCCGGTCCAGACCGAGCGCGGCTTCGTGCTGCACCAACCCGTTGGCCAATGGCGTTCCACCCTTCCCGTGCGCGGCGACCTCGCCCTCACCACCTCCAAGGACATCCTGGAGGCCGTGGGCCGCGGCGAGGGACCGGATCGGCTGATGGTGACCCTGGGCTACTCGGGCTGGGGCCCGGGCCAGCTGGAGTCCGAACTGGCGCAGAACGCCTGGCTCACCGTCGAGGCCAGCGATGCCGTGCTGTTCGACACGCCGCCCGAGGGCCGGTTGCAGGCCGCGATGGGACTGCTGGGCGTGTCCTTCGCGACGCTCTCGGACGAGGCCGGGCACGCGTGAGCACCGTGCTCGCCTTCGACTACGGCGAGCGCTTCGTCGGCGTGGCCGTCGGCGACATGGAAACCGCGATGGCCAACCCGCTGACGCACATCGAGGCGCGCGAGTCCGCGCCGCGGCTGGCGGCGATCGAGGCGATGGTGCGCGAGTGGCGCCCCGGCAAGCTGGTGGTCGGGCTGCCGCTGTCGCTGGACGGCAAGCCGCATGCGATGACCGCGAAGGCGCAGGCCTTCGGCGCCGAACTGGCGGCACGCTTCGCGCTGCCGGTGGAGTACTGTGACGAGCGACTGTCCTCGGCCGCGGCCGAGGAGAACCTGCGGGCCGCCGGTCGTGGCGGACGCGCCAACAAACACCTGGTGCACGCGGAAGCCGCGCGCATCATCCTGCAGGACTGGCTGGACCATGCCAAACACGCTGCCTGAATCCTGGCCCGACGCGGAAGTGCTGTGCGCCAGGCTGATCGAATCGCTGCGTCCGCGCGTCGGACCCGGTACCGCCCTGGTCGGCATCCGCAGCGGCGGTGCCTGGCTCGCCGAGCGCATCCACGCGGCGCTCGGCCTGGCCACGCCGCTGGGGATACTCGACATCTCCTTTTACCGCGACGACTTCGCCACCAGCGGCCTGCACCACGACGTGAAGCCCTCGCAGATCCCGTTCGACGTGGACGGGCGCCACCTGATCGTGGTGGACGACGTGCTCTACACCGGCCGCACGGTGCGCGCGGCGATGAACGAGCTGTTCGACTACGGCCGCCCGGCGAAGATCGAGCTCGCGGCCCTGGTGGACCGCGGCGAGCGCCAGCTGCCGATCGCGCCTGACTACGTCGGCGCGAAAGTGGCGGTTCCCGAGGGGAAGCTGCTGCGCCTGGCCCGCGACGAATCAGGTAAGTTCATCCTGCGCCTGTCCGACGCCAAGCCGAGGGCGAAGGCATGAGCCAGGCGCCGCGCCGGAACGACAAGGACGAACGAGTCACTGAACCATGGGCATGAATCCGCAACTGAGTGAATCCGGCGCGCTGCTGCACCTGCTGACCATCGAGGGCCTGCCGCGCGCCATCGTCGAGCGCATCCTCGACACCGCTGCGTCCTTTGTGTCGGTGACCGAGCGCGAGGTCAAGAAGGTGCCGCTGCTGCGCGGCAAGAGCGTGTTCAACCTGTTCTTCGAGAACTCCACGCGCACCCGCACCACCTTCGAGATCGCCGCCAAGCGCCTGTCGGCCGACGTGATCAACCTGAACATCTCCACCTCGTCCACCGCCAAGGGCGAGTCCCTGCTGGACACCATCGACAACCTCTCGGCGATGCATGCCGACATGTTCGTCGTGCGCCACGCGCAGTCGGGCGCGGCGCACCTGATCGCTGACCACGTCAAGGGCAGCGCCCACGTGGTCAACGCAGGGGACGGGCGCCACGCCCACCCGACGCAGGGGCTGCTCGACGCCTACACCATCCGCCACTACAAGAAGGACTTCGGCGGCCTGTCGGTGGCGATCGTGGGCGACGTGCTGCACTCGCGCGTCGCGCGCTCGCTGATCCACGCGCTCACCACGCTGGGCACGCCCGACGTGCGCGTGATCGGCCCGCGCACGCTGCTGCCCGAGGACGTGCGGCGCATGGGCGTGTCGGTGCACCACGACATGAAGGAAGGCCTGCGCGACGCCGACGTGATCGTGATGCTGCGCCTGCAGAACGAGCGCATGAAGGGGCCGCTGCTGCCCTCGGCGCAGGAGTATTCCAAGTCCTACGGCCTCACCATGGACAAGCTCGCGTTGGCCAAGCCCGATGCCATCGTGATGCATCCGGGGCCCATGAACCGCGGCGTGGAGATCGACTCGGCGGTGGCTGACGGCCGCCAGTCGGTGATCCTGCCCCAGGTGACTTTCGGCATCGCCGTGCGCATGGCGGTGATGAGTATCCTCGCAGGGAACTGACAGGAAGACCGCCATGGCAAAGCCCGCCGCACCCGCATTCGACCCGGCCGACGTTCCGGCCCAATCCGGCACCGGCTATCCCGAGCCGTACAAGAGCAAGGTGTTCGGCAAGCGGCACAAGCGCAAGCTCGGCGAGGCCGCAGGGCTCACGCGCTTCGGCGTGAACGTGGTGGTGATCGAGCCGGGCGCGGTGTCCTCGATGCGCCACTGGCACGACAACCAGGACGAGTTCATCTACGTGCTGGAGGGCGAGATCACGCTGGCCAGCAATTCCGGGCGGCAGCGCCTCAAGCCCGGCCAGTTCGCCGGCTTCCCGGCGGGCAAGGCCGACGGCCACCAGCTGATCAACGAGACCGACCGCCAGGTGAAGTACCTGGAGGTGGGCGACCGCACCGGCCCGGACCAGGTCGCCTATCCGGACGTGGACCTCGCGGCGCATTCGGCCGACGGCATCAAGTTCACCTTCACCCGCAAGGACGGCACGCCGTACTGATCCCTGGACTGAAACCCGGGCGCGACAAGAACGAACGAGCAGAAGAAACATGAACACCTTGATCAGGAACGGCCGGGTGATCGACCCGGCCTCGGGCACCGACGCGCCGCGTGACGTCTGCATCGCCGAGGGGCGCATCGCCGCGCTGGTGGCGCCGGGCGCGGCCGCCCCGGACGGCTGGAAGCCCGGGCACACCATCGATGCCAAGGGCCTGGTGGTCGCGCCCGGCCTGGTGGACCTCGCTGCGCGCCTGCGCGAGCCGGGCAACGAGTACAAGGCGACGCTGGAGTCCGAGCTCAAGGCCGCGGTGGCCGGCGGCGTCACCAGCCTGGCCTGCCCGCCCGACACCGACCCGGTGCTGGACGAGCCCGGCCTGGTGGAGATGCTCACGCACCGCGCGCGGTCGCTCCGCCTGGCGCACGTCTACCCGGTGGGTGCGCTCACCGCCAAGCTGGGCGGCGAGCGCCTGACCGAGATGGCGGTGCTGCGCGATGCCGGCTGCCTCGCCTTCTCGCAGGCGGACGAGCCGGTCGCCGACACGCAGGTGATGTGGCGCGCATTGCAGTACGCGGCGACCTTCGGCTTCCCGGTCTGGCTGCGGCCGCAGGACGGTTTCCTCGCGCGCGGCGGCGTCGCGCACGACGGCGAAGTCGCCACGCGCCTGGGGCTGGCCGGCATCCCGGCGTTCGCCGAGACCATCGCCGTGTCCACCATCCTGATGCTGGTGCGCGACACCGGCACGAAGGTGCATTTCGCGCGCCTGTCGACTGCCGGCGCGGTGGCGCTGGTGCGCGCCGCGCGCGCCGAGGGCCTGCCGGTCAGCTGCGACGTGTCGGCGCACCATGTGCACCTGTCCGATGCCGACATCGGCTATTTCGATTCGCATTGCCGCCTGATCCCGCCATTGCGCACCCAGCGCGACCGAGACGCGCTGCGCGCGGGCCTGGCCGACGGCACGGTGGGCGCGATCTGCTCCGACCACGCGCCGGTGGACGAGGATGCCAAGCTGGTGCCCTTCGCCGAGGCGGAGCCGGGTGCGACCGGGCTGGAGCTGCTGCTGCCACTGACCCTCAAGTGGGCGGCCGAAGCCCAGGTTCCGCTGCTGCAGGCGCTGGCCTCGATCACCTCGCACCCGGCCGCCATCCTCGGCATCGGGGCCGGGTCGCTCGCCGTGGGCGCGCCCGCCGACATCTGCGTGTTCGACCCGGCGGCGATGCAGCGCGTCACCGCCGAATCGCTGCGCAGCCAGGGCAAGAACACGCCCTTCCTCGGCTACGAGCTGCCGGGACGGGTGTGTCACACCTTGGTCGGCGGCAAGCCGGTATTTGCCGCCTGAGGTTCGCTGCCTGAAAGCGGGCAGAAACAGTTTAAGTGGCTGTTTTAATTGATGTTTTAAGCAAAACATCTGGATCTGCGCCGGGCGCCTGCACCAGCACCTGCTTGTCCCGGCTGGACTCCCCGCGCAGTACCTCCACGTCGCGCTTGGGCACGCCCAGCGCCTTGGCAAGCCAGGCTTCCAGCGCGGCGTTGGCGCGGCCCTCCAGTGGCGGCGCGTTGACCTTCATCTTCAGTGCCTCGCCATGCAGTCCGGACACCGCGGTGACCTTCGCGCCGGGCTGCACATGCAGGCGCATCAGCCAGCCCCCGGGTACGCGCCGCGCCCAGCCGTGCTCGCTCACTTTCCGGGGCTCACTTTCCGCGGTTCATCCGCGGCACCTCAGCGCATGAACCGTCCCGCTCACTGCGGGAGGACCGGCATCACCAGCGCGCGCGTCGCGCCGGCGACCATGATCAGCCCGACCTGTATCAGCACCACCACCACCAGCGGCGTGAGGTCGATGTTGCCCATCGGCGGGATGAACCTGCGGAACGGCCGGTACAGCGGCTTCGCCAGCGCGTCCACCACCGGGCCCATGGGCGAGCCCTGGCCGACCCAGCTGGTCACCACGTGGATGATGACCACGCCCATCAGCACGTAGAGGAAGTAGCGCGCGATGCCCAGCAACGCCATCACCAGCACCAGGCCCATGGCCGCGCTGCTCAGGCTGGCGCCGCGCATCATGCCCATCAGCACGATCATCAGCACCTGCGCCAACCAGGCCAGCAGCAGCGTGGACAGGTCGATGCCGAACAGCCCGGGCACGAAGCGCCGCACCGGCAGGACGATCCAGTTGGACAGCGCGGTGGTGAATTCGCCGACCGGGTTCCTGAAGGGCGCGCGCACCAGCTGCATGTAGAAGCGCAGCAGCAGCACGAACACCATCATGCCGAAGACCGTCTCGACCAGCAGCGAACCGATTTCCTGGATCATGCGTCCCTCCCGAGCTGATCGCCCATCTCGCGGGCGCGGTCGTTGGCCGCGCGCACCGCGCGGCGGATCAGCTCGCCCACCTTGTCGGCCTGCATGGACGCGAGCGCCCGCTCGGTGGTGCCGCCCTTGGAGGTGACGCGCTCGCGCAGCACGGAAGGCGGCTCGGTCGAGCCCGCCGCCAGCTGCGCCGCTCCTGCGAAGGTCTGCAGCGCCAACGCGCGCGCCGTCTCGGGCGCCAGGCCCAGCTCCAGGCCGGCGGCTTCCAGCGCCTCGATGAAATAGAACACGTAGGCTGGACCGCTGCCCGACACCGCAGTCACCGGGTCAAGCTGGGCTTCCTCGTCCACCCACACCACCGTGCCCACCGCTTCCAGCACCGCGTTGACCGCGTGGCGCTGCTCGCGGTCCACCTCGGGACGCGCATAGGCGGCGGTCACGCCCGCGCCGATGAGTGCCGGGGTGTTGGGCATGCAGCGCGCCAGCAGCGCGTGCCCGCCCAGCCAGCGTCCCAGGTCGCCGAGCCGGATGCCGGCGGCGATCGAGAGCACCGGCTGGCCGGGCAGCAGGTGCAGGCAGGCCTGCGCCGCCTCGCGCATCTGCTGCGGCTTGACCGCCATCACCAGCAGCGCACCGCCGGGACTGGCCTCGCTGGCGCTGGCGACGGCCTTCGCGCCCAGCGCCGCGATGCGCGCGCGCGCATCGGCCCAGGGCTCGACCACCGTGATGGCGGCCGCCTCGTAACCGCGCCGCACCAGCCCGCCGATGATGGCCTGCGCCATGTTGCCGCCGCCGATGAACGTGATCTGCATGGGTTCAGCCTCTCTTGCCAAAGATTGCGGTGCCGACGCGAACCATGGTCGCGCCTTCCGCGATCGCCGCGTCCATGTCGGCCGTCATGCCCATGGACAGGGTATCCAGCTTGTGCCCGTCGCGCTTGAGCGCTTCCATCAATTCACGCAATTGCGCGAAGCGCGAGCGCGCCAGCGCCGGGTCGTCCGTCGGCTCGGGGATGGCCATCAGCCCGCGCAGCGCCAGGCGCGGCAGGCCGGCGACCACGGCGGCCAGCGCCGGCAGCTCCGCCGGCGCGATGCCGCTCTTGGACTGCTCGCCGCTGACGTTCACCTGGATGCAGCATTGCAGCGGCGGCAGTTGCGCGTCGCGCTGCTCGGCCAGGCGCCGCGACACCTTGTCGCGGTCGATCGAATGCACCCAGTCGAAGGACTGCGCGATCTGGCGCGTCTTGTTGCTCTGGATCGGGCCGATGAAATGCCAGACCAGCCTGGTGCGCGGGTCCGTCTGCAGGTCCGACAGCCCGGCCTGCTTGTCCAGGGCCTCCTGCAGGTAGTTCTCGCCGAAATCGCGCTGGCCGGCGGAGGCCGCGGTGCGCACGTCGGCCGCGGGAAAGGTCTTGGACACCGCCACCAGGCACACCGATGCGGGATCGCGGCTGGCGCGCCGGCAGGCTTCCGCGATGCGCGCACGCACGTGCGCCAGCGCACCGATGATGCCGTCCCCGGCGCCATCGGGCGGGGAATGCGGAGAAATGCTCGCCGAGGGAGCGCCCGAGGGGGGCGTCGGGTTGGACAATTCCGGGTCCGGCGCTATCATGGTTGTCGCGTCTGGGAGGGCGGGTGCCGCGTGCTTCGCGGCCGTGTCAGGCTTGTCGGCCGCTTCCCGGGCCGCTCGTTGGGCCACTTCTCGGGCGCCTTGCAGCACTCAAAGGATTATATATGGACATCTCCGAACTCCTCGCCTTCGTCGTCAAGAACAAGGCCTCCGACCTGCACCTGTCCGCCGGCCTGCCGCCGATGCTGCGCGTGCACGGCGACGTCAAGCGCATCAACCTGCCGCCCATGGAACACAAGGACGTGCACGGGATGATCTACGACATCATGAACGACGGGCAGCGGAAGGCCTACGAGGAGAACCTCGAGTGCGACTTCTCGTTCGCGATCCCCGGCCTGGCGCGCTTTCGCGTCAATGCCTTCGTGCAGAACCGCGGCGCGGCCGCCGTGCTGCGGACCATCCCGTCCAAGATCCTGTCGCTCGAGGACCTGAAGGCGCCCAAGATCTTCGCCGAGCTCGCCGACCAGCCTCGCGGCGTGGTGCTGGTGACCGGCCCGACCGGCTCGGGCAAGTCCACGACGCTCGCCGCGATGGTGAACCACAAGAACGAGGTCGAGGAAGGCCACATCCTCACCATCGAGGACCCGATCGAGTTCGTGCACGAGTCCAAGAAGTGCCTGATCAACCAGCGCGAGGTCGGCCGCGACACGCTGTCGTTCAACGCGGCGCTGCGCTCGGCGCTGCGCGAGGACCCGGACGTGATCCTGGTGGGCGAGATGCGCGACCTGGAGACCATCCGCCTTGCGCTGTCCGGCGCCGAGACCGGCCACCTGGTGTTCGGCACGCTGCACACGTCGTCCGCCGCCAAGACCATCGACCGCATCGTCGACGTGTTCCCTGCCGCGGAGAAGGACATGATCCGCTCGATGATCTCGGAGTCGCTGCGCGCCATCATCTCGCAGACGCTGCTCAAGACCAAGGACGGCTCGGGCCGCGCCGCGGCGCACGAGATCATGGTGGGCACGCCCGCCATCCGCAACCTGATCAGGGAAAACAAGATCGCGCAGATGTACTCGGCGATCCAGACCGGGCAGCAGTTCGGCATGCAGACGCTGGACCAGAACCTGCAGCAGCTGGTCGCCCGCAACGTCGTGTCCAAGGAAGAGGCGCGCGGCAAGGCAGCCAACAAGGACACGTTCAACTGATTCAAGGCATTTGCCGGGTCGTCGCGCCGCACGGCAGCGCGGGCCACTGAGAACGGGAGAGAGACATGGAACGAGGACAGGCAACGGAGTTCATGTACAACCTGCTGCGGCTGCTGCTGCAGAAGAAGGGTTCGGACCTGTTCATCACCGTGGGCTTTCCGCCGGCGATGAAGATCGACGGCAAGATGACCCCGGTGTCCAGCCAGGCGCTGACCTCGCAGCACACCTCCGACCTCGCGCGCGCCATCATGAACGACAAGCAGGCGGCGGAATTCGAGGCGAAGAAGGAGTGCAACTTCGCCATCGCGCCGGCCGGCATCGGCCGCTTCCGCGTCAACGCCTTCGTGCAGCAGACCTTCGTCGGCCTGGTGCTGCGCGTGATCACCACCAGCATCCCGAAGTTCGATGACCTGCGCATCCCGCCGGTGCTCAAGGACGTGATCATGACCAAGCGCGGCCTGGTGATCATGGTGGGCGGCACCGGCTCGGGTAAGTCGACCACGCTCGCGGCGATGATCGGCTACCGCAACGAGAACCACTACGGGCACATCATCACCATCGAGGACCCGATCGAGTACACCCACACCCACATCAACAGCCTGATCACGCAGCGCGAGGTGGGCGTGGACACGGACTCGTGGGAAAACGCCCTGCACAACACCCTGCGCCAGGCGCCCGACGTGATCCTGATCGGCGAGATCCGCCACAAGGAGACCATGGAGCACGCCGTGGCCTTCGCGGAGACCGGCCACCTGGCGCTGGGCACGCTGCACGCCAACAGCGCCAACCAGGCGCTGGACCGGATCATCAACTTCTTCCCGGAAGAGCGCCGCGCCCAGCTGTTGATGGACCTGTCGCTGAACCTGCGCGCGCTGGTCGCCCAGCGCCTGATCCCGCTGAAGGAAGGCAAGGGCCGCGCCGCCGCGGTGGAGGTCATGCTGAACTCCCCGCTGATCGCGGACATGATCTTCAAGGGCGAGGTGCACGAGATCAAGGAGACGATGAAGAAGTCCCGCGAGCTCGGCATGCAGACCTTCGACCAGGCGCTGTTCGACCTGTACGAGGAAGGCCGCATCAGCTACGAGGACGCGCTGCGGAACGCCGACTCGGTCAACGACCTGCGCCTGATGATCAAGCTGCATTCCAAGGAATCGAAGAACCGCGACATCACCGCGGGCATCGAGCACCTCAACATCGTCTAAAGAGGGCGCAGGGCTGCCGACGCAGCCCGCGCCGGAACGCGGGACAGGTGGGCGCGCAGGCGCCGCGCGGCCCGCGTTTGCTTTCGGGCCGATGGCTTGCCCGACCCGCGCAACCGAAGCGGCACTTGCGCTGGCGTGCCGGCGCGGGTTACTTTTCCTGCTTCGCCGCGCCGGTCCGCACCCACACCAAGGAGTTGCCATGATCCGCAAGCTGAAGGCCCTGTCCATGCTGGTGCTTGCCGCCGCGCCGTTCGCGGCGTTTGCCCAGGCGTTCCCGGCCAAGCCGGTCAAGATCGTGATCCCGGTCGCCGCCGCAGGCGCCATGGACCCGCTGGCGCGCGCCTTCGCCGCGCGCCTGTCGGAGGCCTGGAAGCAGCCGGTGCTGGTGGAAAACCGCGCCGGCGCCAACGGCATCATCGGCGCGGACTACGTCTCCAAGTCCGATCCCGACGGCTACATCCTGTTCATGTCGGAGGCCTCGCCCTTCGTGATGAACCCGCACCTGTACAAGAAGCTGCCCTTCGACGGCCTGACCGGCTTCACGCCCATCACCATGGTGTCGCGCGTGCCGTGGGTGATCGGTGTGCACGCCTCGGTGCCGGCCGGCAACCTGCAGGAGCTGGTCGCGCTGGCCAAGAAGCAGCCGGGCAAGCTGTCCTACGGCTCGATCGGGCTGGGCTCCTCGGTGCAGATCCGCATGGAGCAGCTGAAGAACGCGCTGGGCATCGACATCATCCACGTGCCCTACAAGGGGGCCGGCCCGGCGATGACCGACCTGCTCGCCGGGCAGATCTCCATGATCATGATCACGCCCGGCTTGGTCGAGCCGCACGCGCGCGCCGGCAAGCTGAAGATGATCGCGGCGGCCACGCCCGAGCGGCTGGCGCGCCTGCCTGAGCTGCCCACGGTCGCCGAGGCCGGCGTGCCGGGCTACGAGGCCGGCACGTGGTTCGGCCTGATGGGACCGCCCAAGCTGCCGGCGGACATCACCAACCGCATCTATGCCGATGCCAGGGCGGTGCTCGCCAGTCCGGCCTTCCAGCAGCAGTACATATCGGGGAACTGGATGGTCGCGCCGGCCGAGCAGACTCCGGAGCAGTTCGCGCGCTTCCTGCGCGCCGACTACGAACGCTGGGGCGCGCTGATCAAGCAGGTGGGTGTGTCGGTCGAGTAAGTCCGGCCGGGTCGCAGACACAGGGCAGCACATGAACGCCAAGGAAGGATTCGTCTCCGGCTACGTCGGCGCGCCGGTGGAGCGCATCGAAGACCTGCGCCTGCTGCGCGGCGAGGGCAAGTACACCGACGACTACCACCTGCACGGCATGCTGCATGCCGCCATCGTGCGCAGCGGCGTGGCGCACGGGCTATTGCGCGGCGTGGACGGTACGGCCGCGCTGAAGCTGCCGGGCGTGCGCGCGGTGTACTCGGGCGCCGACGTGGCGGCGGCGCTCGGCGCGGTGCCGCGCATCCCGATGCGCCTCGCGCCCCTGCCCGAGCTGGTCCCCTTCGAGCAGCCGGTGCTGGCCGACGGCCGCGTGCGCTACGTGGGCGAGCCGGTGGCCGTCGTGCTGGCCGACACCGCGGCGCTGGCCGAGGATGCGCTGGATGCGGTGGTGGTGGACATCGAACCGCTGCCGGCGGTGACCGAGCGCGACGACGCGGACGCGGCGGGCGTGTTCCTGTTCGACCCCGCGGTCCGGTCCAACACCGCCTTCACCTTCATGGGCATCAGTGGCGACGCCGATGCCGCCTTCGCGGACGCGCCCTATGTGCGCAAGGAGCGCTTCGAGGTCCAGCGCTACACCGCGATGACCATGGAAATGCGCGGCTTCCTCGCCGAGTGGGACGCGAAAGCCGGCCTGCTGCGCGTGCACGGTTCGTGCAAGGTCGCGTTCGACAACCGCCGCATGCTGGCGAAGATGCTGCAGGTGGACGAGCACGCCATCGACATGGTCGAGACCGACGTTGGCGGCTCCTTCGGCATGCGCGGCGAGTTCTATCCCGAGGATTTCCTGATCCCGTTCGCCGCGCGCCAGTGCGGCCGGCCGGTGAAATGGGCCGAGGACCGGCGCGAGCACATGCTCACCGCCAACCACGCGCGCGACACCGGCTGCGAGCTGGAGATCGCCTGCACCCGCGACGGCCGCATCCTCGCGATGCGCGGCGTGGCGCACACCGACATCGGCGCCTACATCCGCACCAACGGTTCCATGGCCTCGCGCAACGTGGCGCAGGTCTCGGTCGGCCCGTACCGCATCCCGCACGTGAAGTATGCGGTGTCCATGGTCGTCACCAACAAGACGCCGGTGGGCACCTACCGCGGCCCGGGGCGCTTCGAGACCGATTTCTTCCGCGAGCGCCTGCTCGACCTGGCCGCGGCCGACCTCGGCATCGACCGCGTCGAGTTCCGCCGCCGCAACCTGGTGCCGCCCGAGGGCATCCCGCACAAGCTGGTGACCCTGGTCCCGGGTGGCGACACGCTCACCGACAGCGGCGACTACCGCATCACGCTGGACCGCTGCCTGGACGTGTTCGGCTGGGACGAGAAGGTGAAGCTCAACGGCAAGCTGGTCGACGGGCGCCACCACGGCGTCGCGGTCGGCTGCTACCTGGAAGGCGGCGGCATCGGGCCGAGCGAGCACGCGCGCATGGTGATGGAGGCGGATGGTCGCATCGCTGTCTACGTCGGGTCCTCGGGCAACGGGCAGGGCCTGGAGACCATCATGGCGCAGATCGCGGCGGACGGCCTGGGCGTGCCGATCACGCGCATCCGCGGGGTGTTCCACGGGTCCACCGCCGGCACGCTCAACGGCTTCGGCGCCTACAGCTCGCGCAGCACGGTAATGGGAGGCTCAGCGGTGGTGAACGCCGCCAACGCGCTGTCGCTCGCGCTCAAGCAGGCCGCGGCGAAACACCTCGGCTGCGCCATCGACGATGTCCTGGTGGACAAGGCCGACCCGCAGGCCGAGCGCTATTCGCGCGCGGGCGGCGGCGCGTCCGTCTCGCTGCTGAAGCTGGTCGAGGCCGGGCCCATCAGCGTGGACGGCGTGTTCCATTGCGACAAGCGCACCTACAGCTACGGCGCCCATGCGACCCATGTCGCGGTGGACGTGCGCACTGGCCATGTCCAGGTGCTGGACTATGTCGCGGTCGAGGACGTGGGCCGCATCGTCAACCCGCTGACCCTGCACGGGCAGACCATAGGCGCGGTGGTGCAGGGCCTGGGCGGCGTGTTCCTCGAGCACCTGCAGTACGACGAGCACGGGCAGATGCTCACCGGCACGCTGGCGGACTACCTGCTGCCGACCGCCAGCGACTTCCCGGTGATCCGCGGCGAGGCGATGGAGCTGTTCCCGTCGCCGCACAACCCGCTGGGCGTGAAGGGCGCGGGCGAGGGCGGGATCATCTCCGTGGGCGGGGTGGTGGCCAACGCGATCGCCGCCGCCCTGCAGTCCTACGGGGTCAAGCCCAACCGCATGCCGCTGTCACCGCCGCGCATCTGGGAGATGCTGAACCCGGGGTCGGCCTAGCAGCCCGGGAAGGGCCCCTCGCGGGCGCCGGCCCGGTTGCGGACCGGCCCTCGGACCTGCCCTTCAGGGCGCCGGATACTTCTGGAACAGTTTCGCGAAGGTCCCGGTCGCCCGCTGCAGGGTTTCGCCCGCCGCCGTGCCGTAGGCGGCGTTGGTCGTCTCGGCCACGTTCTGGGACTTGCTGCGGTTCGCGCCGCCGGCGTTGGCCAGGCCCATGGCGTTGCCCAGTGCATTGAACACCCCGACCGTCGCCCTGTTGTCGGTGGCGGCGACTTCCCGCAATGAGCCGAACGCCTGGCTGCCCACCACCGGCGCGGCCATGTTCACGCCGCCCTCGTCGCCCTTCATGATGATGCCGTTGCGGAACTCGTCGGAGCGCATGTAGGCCGTCGAGAAGCCCTCCACGCGCATCGACAGCGTGGCGCCGGTCTCGGCGGAGCGCGCGGTCAGGCCCGAGCGGTTGCCGCGGAGCTCATCTGCGCGTAGTTCAGCACCAGCAGCGGCGCGACTGTGATCGCGTTCCACTTCTGCGCATGCTCGGCGAGCAGCCGGTAGTTCTTCTGGTCGAACAGGCCGCGGTCGGTCCAGCCGTGGTCGGCGTGGCTGAACCACAGCGGCATGCCCGTCGGCGCGAAGGCCACGCCCGATTGCGCGCCGTTTTCCTTCACGTAGGGCTTGCCGGGCGCGGCGGCGGCGGTGTCCACGCCGGCCAGGAACTCCTTCAATTGCTCCTGCGGCACGACCTCGCGGCCGGCCAGCTTCAGTTGCACCAGGAGGTCCGCGTATGCCCGGTCGGTCAGCGCCTGCATGGTGGCGTGGTCCACGCCGGTGAGCGTGACGTGCAGGCTGGAACTCGCGCCGCTGGTGTCACGACCGGGCAGGTAGCTGCCGCGCACCGTGGCAGTCGTGGTGTTGTCGGTGATGAACACCACGCGAAAGCCCGCCACCGCGACGCGCCTGGTGGCTGGCAGCACCTCGGTCACGTTCTTGCCGAAGGTGCCGCCCATCTTGCCCTTGAAGTGCGCGTCCGGATCGACCTCGGGCAGGGTGGTCGGCGCGGCGGCGAGCGGCGCGGTCACCTGGCTGCGTGGCGCACCATCGGGCGTTCCCGGCGTCGCACCCGGCGCTGGCGCCGTCGCGGGCACGGCGGCCGGCGCGGCGCCCGCAGGCGGGTTGTAGGACAGGTCGGATGCCTTGCATCCCCGGGCGAGGAACAGGCCGGTGACGTGCTCCTTGCGCGCCAGCGCCTGGCGCGACCGCTCAGCCGCCTGCTGCGCGGTCTGCTGGCCGCTTTGCGTGGCCACGCCCGCGGCGGTCTGCGCCGCGGCCTGGCCGAACAGCGCGCCGGCCATGCCGCCGAACGCCCCGAACAAGCCCGTGCGTCCGGCCACTTCCGCCGCGACGCTCCCGGCCTGACCCGCCACCGCCGTATTGCTGCCGGAGTCCGCGGCAGCCTTGGAGTCGGCGATGGCCTTGTCCATCGCCACGGTCTCGGCGTGCATCTGCGCGCAGTTCATCTCGTTGTCGGTGATCTTGATCCGCTCGATCGGCGCAGGCTGCTGCGCGTGCAGGGGCGCGGCCAGGGCCAGGAAAACGGCCAGGCATGTCGGACGGACGGCGGGAAGCGTGGTCATGTTGGCGCTTATTTCCGGTGGCACCATCACTCGCCGGGCCCCGGTCCCGGCCGGCCCGGTCGCGCTGCTGGTGGCCACGCGCAAGGGCGCATTCATCCTCAAATCCGATCCTGCGCGGCGCGCGTGGAAGACCACCGGCCCGCATTTCTTCGGCCACATCGTCCACCACATGGTGCTGGATCCGCGTGACGGCAGGACCCTTCTGGTCGCGGCGCGCACCGGCCACCTCGGACCCACGGTGTTCCGTTCCACCGACTTCGGCCGCAACTGGAAGGAGGCCGCGCGTCCACCCGCGTTCGCGAAGGCGGCCCAGGATGAAAAGGGCGCCAAGGGCCGCGTGGTGGACCACGTGTTCTGGCTCACGCCCGGGCACGCCTCCGAACCCGGCACCTGGTATGCCGGCAGCTCGCCGCAGGGGCTGTTCCGCAGCACCGACGGTGGCCTGACCTGGTCGCCGATGGCCGGCTTCAACGACCACCCGATGCTAGGCAAGTGGACCGGCGACGAGCAGGACGGCACGCCCGACGGTCCCAAGCTGCATTCCATCAACGTCGACCCGTCCGACGCTGGGCACCTGTACCTCGGCATGAGCAGCGGCGGCGTGTTCGAGAGCCCGGATGCGGGCGAGAGCTGGACGCCGCTGAACCTGGGCTGCGCGGCCGACTTCATCCCCTTCCCCGACCCGGAGTACGGCCACGACCCGCATTGCGTGCGCGTGCACCCGATCGCGCCGGACATCCTCTACCAGCAGAACCACTGCGGCATCTATCGCATGCAGCGCAGCGGCGCCGGGAGCAAGGACCGCTGGCAGCGCATCGGCGTGAACATGCCGAAGAAGGTGGGCGACATCGGCTTTCCGCTGGTGCTGCATCCGCGCAACCCGGCGATGCTGTGGGTGTTTCCCATGGACGGCACCAGCGTGTGGCCGCGCACCAGCCCGGGCGGCAAGCCGGCCGCCTACGTGACACGCAATGCCGGCAGGACCTGGCAGCGCCAGGACGCCGGGCTGCCGCGCGAGCAGGGCTGGTTCACGGTCAAGCGCCAGGCCATGTGCGCGGACGCGCACGACCTGGTGGGCGTGTACTTCGGCACCTCCGGTGGCGAGGTCTGGGCCAGCCGCGACGAAGGCGCAAAGTGGGCCTGCATCGCACGCCACCTGCCGCACATCTACGCGATCGAGGCGGTCGAGTTGCGGCAATGAGGCGGCGATGAAGGTGCTGATCCCCACGCCGCTGCGGTCCTATGTCGGCGGCGCGAGCGAGGCACAGGCCCAGGGCGCCACGCTGGCCGCGCTGCTGGCCGACCTGGACCGGCGCCATCCGGGCATCCGTTTCCGCATGGTGGACGAGCAGGACGGCATACGCCGCCACATCCGCGTGTTCGTCAACGGCGGGCAGGCACGTTCGCTGGACGCGCCACTCAGGCCGACCGATGAAGTGGTGATCCTGCAGGCACTCAGCGGTGGTTGATCCCGCAATGCGCAAGGAAGCCGGCGCGTGATGATTTAAACTGCGCCATAGCACCATCCCTCCGCCGCACCCCGATAGCCGACCATGACTCCCGCCTCCCGCGACCTGGACGAAGACGTCCCGCGTTACTACGATTCGCTCGACTTCAAGGCGCTGTGGCGCGAGTTCCCGCCGGCGCCGGAGTACTTCCGCGGCACCTATGTCGCCTCGCCCGAGGAATTGCGCGCGGCCAAGGACGAGCGCTTCCGCTGGCAGGTGGCGCGCTGCTGGCAGATCCCGTTCTACCAGCGCCACTGGGGCGCGGCCGGGCTCAAGCCCGGCGACATACGCGGCCTGGCGGACCTGGAAAAGATCCCGGTGTTCGACGTGCACGACCTGCGCAAGAGCATCGAGCGCTGCCCGCCGTTCGGCGATTTCGTCGGGATCGACTTCGACAACGACGCGGCGATCCCCATGGTGCTGCAGACCAGCGGCGGCACCACCGGGCTGCCGCGGCCGATGATCTTCGCGCCGCGCGACCGCGAGGTGATGAACATCATCACCGGGCGCCGGCTGTACATGCAGGGCGTGCGCCCCTACGACCGGCTGCAGGTGGTGCTGTCCCTGGGCCTGGCCAACGGCGGCTTCCTCGCGCGCGAGGGCATCTGGAAGTACACCGGCGCGATTCCGGTGATGACCGGGTCCGGCGCGCAGACGCCGACACGCCGCCAGCTGGAGATCATGGGCGCCTGGAAGACCAATTTCCTGGTGGGTTTCCCCGCCTACCTGCGCCACATGGCGGTGGTGGCGCGCGAGGAACTGGGCATCGACCCGAAGACCTACGGCATGAAGGGCCTGATCGTCCACCTCGGCACCGACAACCGCGAGGCGCTGCAGGACCTGTGGGGCGCACCCTGCTACGACACCTACGGTACCAATGAATTCGGCTCGATCGCGGCCGAGTGTTCCGAACAGTCCGGCCTGCACGTGTTCGAGGACGCCTTCGAGCTGGAAGTGCGCGACCAGGACACCATGACTCCCAAGGGCCCGGGCGAGCGCGGCGTCGTGGTGCTGACCAGCCTGTTCAAGTATGCCGCGCCCATGATCCGCTTCAACACCAATGACGTGTCCGCCTGGGTGCCCGGAACGTGCGCCTGCGGCAGCACGCACCCGCGCATCGGCGGCATCTACGGGCGCGCCGACAACATGGTGAAGCTGCGCGGCACCAACGTGTTCCCGGAAGCGGTGGGCGCGCTGGTGTCGGAGAACCGCGCCACCAATGGCGAGTACTGCTGCGTGGTCGAGCGGGTGGATGACGACGGCCGCGACGAGATGACGGTGCACGTGGAGGCGGCCGACGCCTCGGTGGACGCCAAGGCGCTGGCGGCGGCGCTGGCCGGACGCATCAAGGAGGCGCTGGGCGTGAAGATGGCGGTGGTGGTCGCCGCGCGCGGTGAACTCGCGGCGATGACCGGCCTGAACGCCACTTCCAAGGTCAAGCGCCTGATCGACAAGCGCCCTCGACACTGAGCATCCGCAACTGATTGCAGGAAACAAGCAAGCCATGAAATTCTTCGACTGCCATTCCCACTGGGCCACCGACCGTGGCTATCTGTTCCGCACCCAGGCCGAGCGTGACCAGCAGGCCAAGGTGTGGCGCACGCCGGCGCAGGTGTTCGGCGACGACGAACAGGCCGACTACTTCCGCAAGAACGACGTGCGCACCATCCTCGACATCTCCTGGATCAAGGACCTGTCCATCGAGGAGATGCGCGGGTACCACGACTACATCTTCGACGTGCAGTCGCGCCACCGGGACGTGATGTTCGGCCAGTGGCTGCAGTTCCGTCCGCAGATGGGCAAGCAGGCGATAGACGAGTTCCACCGTTGCCTCGCCAAGCAGGCCGGCTTCGTCGGCCTGTGCGTCAACGGCCAGGTCACCGGCGTGCCGGCGAGCGACCCGATGTGGAAGCCGTTCTACGAGGCGTCCATCGACGCGAGCACGCCGGTGATGATCCTCACCGGCCTCACCGGCATCGGCCAGGGCCTGCCCGGCGGCAAGGGCATCCTGCTGGATGACGGGCACCCGCGCCACATCGACTTCGTCGCCGCCCGCAACCCGGACCTGCGCATCCTGGCCGCGCGCCCCGGCTACCCGTGGCAGGACGAGATGATCGCGATCCTGCTGCACAAGCCCAACGTGTCCTACGAGCTGCATGGCTGGGGCCCCAAGCAGTTCGCGCCGCAGCTGAAGAAGGAAATCGGCCGCCGCCTGCAGGACCGCATCATGTTCGGCTGCGACTTCCCGGTGCTGCGCTACGAGAAGGTGCTGGCCGACTGGCAGGCGGAGGGCTACACGCAGGAGGTGCTGGACAAGGTCTTGCGCACCAACGCCGAGCGCTATTTCGGCGTGACGGCCTGAACCGGACACCGACCACCGCGGCGCACAGCCGCATCGCTTTCCTGAGGAGGAAACCATGATCCGCAAGAGATCGCTCGCCACATCACTGGCCGCCGGCTTCGTCGCGGCCGCGGCCCTGTTCAGCCCGGCCCCCGCGCACGCCCAGGCGTGGCCGACCAAGCCGGTGCGCTATGTCGTACCGTTCCCGCCCGCCGGCGCCACCGATGCGATCGCGCGCATGCTGGCCACCGAGTTCAGCAAGGCCTGGGGGCAGTCGGTGGTGGTGGACAACCGCGCCGGCGCCACCGGCGCGGTCGGCCTGGAGGCGGTGGCCAAGTCCGCGCCGGATGGCTACACCATCCTGATGGGCACGGCGACCACGCACGCGGTCTCGCCTGCCGTGACCGCCAAGCTGCCCTACGACACGCTGCGCGACTTCGCGCCGGCCACCCTGGTCGCCACCTTTCCCAACATGCTGGTGGTCCACCCCTCGGTGCCGGCGAAGACCGTGCCGGAGCTGATTGCCTACCTCAAGGCGAACGCCGGCAAGCTGACCTTTGCCAGTTCGGGCACCGGGGGTTCGGTGCACCTGGCGGGCGAGCTGTTCAAGATCATGACCGGCACCAGCATGCTGCACGTTCCCTACAAGGGCAGCGGCCCGGCGCTGAACGACCTGCTCGCCGGGCACGTGAACCTGGCGTTCGACAACATGGTGACGGTATTCCCGCACGTGCAGGCCGGCCGCCTGCGCGCGCTGGGCGTGGCCGGGCTGGAGCGCTCGCCGTCCGCGCCGGACGTGCCCGCGATCGCCGAGACCGTGCCCGGCTTCGAGGCCAACAGCTGGGTCGGCACCTTCGCCCCGGCCAACACGCCGGCGGAGATCGTGCGCCGCATCTCGGCGGATTTCGCCCGCATCGCGCAGGGCAACGAGTTCCGCCAGCGCCTGGTCGCGCTGGGCGCGGTCGCCGCGCCGACCTCACCGGAAGCCTTCGGCGAGTTCGTGCGCAAGGACAACGAGCGCTGGCGCCAGGTGGTGAAGGCGGCGAACATCAAGGTGGAGTGACCCGTCGCGGCTGGCGCGGCGCCTCGCAGGTGCCCCGCCGTTCCCTCCCCGATCCCTCGCAGGTGCCGCGCTGCAGCGTCGCTGCGGACGCGCCGGGTGTATAAATGCCGCTCCCCGGAGGAGGGCATGCAATGAGGATCATCGAAGAGGACGTGCTGCGTTCGCTCGTCCATCGCGACCACGTCCACCGCTCGGTCTACCTGGACCGCGACATTTTCGAGCTGGAGATGCAGCGCATCTTCGGGCGCACCTGGGTCTATGTCGGGCACGACAGCCAGGTGCCCCATCCCGGCGACTATTTCGCGACGCGCATGGGCTCGCAGCCGGTGGTGCTGTCGCGCCACACCGACGGCAAGGTGTACGTGCTCTTCAACAGCTGCGGGCACCGCGGCGCCGTGGTGTGCAGCGAGGACAGCGGCAACGTCGAGCTGTTCCGCTGCCCCTACCATGGCTGGACCTTCAAGACGGACGGTTCCCTGGACGCGGTGTCCATGCCGCGCGGCTACGGCCCCGCCATCGACCTCAGGACCCCTCGCTCGGCATGGGCCGGGTGCCGCGCATGGAGGTGTACCGCGGCTTCGTGTTCGCCAGCCTGGCGGCCGACGGCCCCACGCTGATGGAACACCTGGGCTCGGCGCGCGACAGCATCGACGAGGTGGTGGACAAGGCGCCGGGCGACGCGATCGACCTGTCCGGCGGCGTGCACAAGTACATGTTCCGCGGCAACTGGAAGCTGCAGCTGGAGAACGTGGTGGACATGTACCACGTGCCCTTCTCGCACGAGTCCACCCTCGGGCCGGGAGGCCGGCAGTTCGGCCGCGGCCGCGGCCAGAATGCCGGGTCGGCGATCAGCGACAAGGGCAGCGCCGCGGCGCGCTGGGAGCAGCGCACCGCCTGGGGCGCGCGCGACAACGGCCACGGCTACGCCGGCCACCAGCCGATCGCCGAGGAGCTGCCCGACGACCCGGTGTTCCGCGAGTACTTCGCCGCGCTGGAGCAGCGCCATGGCAAGGAGCGCGCGCTGGAGGTGCTGCGCCCGCGCAGGCACAACACCGCGTTCTTCCCGAACATGACCCTGCAGGCGCTGAACCAGCACGTGCGCGTCATCATCCCGGTCGCGGTGGACCGCACCGAGATCCACGTCTATCCGGTCCAGCTCAAGGGCGCGCCGCGCGAGATGAACCGCGGTTTCGTGCGCCACCTGAACCTCACGCACTCGGCTGCCTCGCTGATCCAGACCGATGACCTGGAGTGCTTCCGCCGCTGCCAGGAGGGATTGGCGGCACAGAGCTCGGACTGGGTGTGGTTCGCGCGCGGCGTGGAAACCGACCGCGAGGACGAGCGCGGCGACTACGTCAACAACGGCACCGTCGAGCTCCAGCAGCGCGCGCAGTACGCCGCGTGGCTGCGCTGGATGGGGAGCGCGGCATGAGCGCGCTGCCGGTGGGATCCCCCGCGGCCGCGTCGCTGTCCGACCGCACCGCGATCGAGGCCTTCCTGGTGCGCGAGGCGACGCTGCTCGATGATCGCGAGTTCGAGCAGTGGCGCGACCTGTTCGACGAGGACGGCTGGTACTGGGTGCCCCTGAACGCCGCCCACACCGACCCGGGCGCGCATGCCGCGCTGTTCTACGACGACCGCAAGATGATGCAGACGCGCATCGACCGGCTGCGCCACCCGCGCATCCACGCGCAGACGCCGCCGCACCGCACCTGCCGGCAGGTGGGCAACGTGACCATCGTCGAGTCGGACGCGGCCGCCGGCGAGTGCACCGTGCGCTCGACGCTGTTCCTCGCCGACTACCGGGTGCACATGCAGCGGACCTTCGCCGCGCACGTGCGCCACCGGCTGCGCGCCACGCCGCAGGGCTTGCGCATCGCCTGGAAGCGCGTGGACCTGATCAATGCGGACGACGTCCACGAGTTGATCGCCATCCCGTTCTGACCGACCGGCCCGGAGCAAGACACGCCCATGAGCAGCAAACCCACCGTCCTGGTACTGACCAACGAGCAGACGCGCGGCCTGGTGCCGATGGCCGATGCGATCCGCCTGATCGAGGAGGCCTACGCCGACCTCGGGCACAACCGCGCGCAGGTGCTCAACCGGCGCCGCCTGCACATCCCGCTGGACCGGGCCGAGGGCGAGACGCCCACCTGGTTCCAGCTCAACGTCATCTCCGGCGCGGTGCCCTGCCATGGCGTGGCGGCGGTGCGGCTGAACGCGCGCCACACCAGCTTCCCGTTCCTGGGCGGGGAGCGGCGCAAGAAATACCCCGGCGGCATGACCGGCCTGGTGCTGGTGTGGGACCTGAACACCCGCGCGCTGCTGGGCATCGTGCAGGAGGAGGCGATCTCGCCGCTGCGCGTGGGCGCGACCTCGGCGGTCGCCGCCAAGTACCTGTGCCGCCAGGACGCGAAGGTCGCGGGCCTGATCGGCGCCGGCCTGCAGGCGGTGGGCCAGATTTCCGCGCTGATGGCGGTGCGCCCGGGCCTTGAGGAAGTGAAGGTCTACTCCGTGCGTCCTGACCGCCGCGATCGCTTCGCCGCGTGGATCGCGAAGGAGTTCGGCGTGAAGGCGCGCGCGGTCGACTCGGCCGAGAAGTGCGTGCGCGAGTCGGACGTGATCTTCACCGCCACCACCGCCACCGACCCGATGATCCAGGGCGAATGGCTGGAAGAAGGCGCGCACGTGTGCGGCATGATAGGCGCGCCGCGCTTCGATTCGCGCCGCGAGCTGGATGACGAGGTCGGGCGGCGCGCGGACATCATCGTCGTCAACTCGCTCAGCCAGGTGAAGGAAGACCTCCAGCCGGAGATCTGGGACCCGATACGCAAGGGCTACCTGACCTGGGAATTCATCAACGAGCTCTCGGACCTGTGCACCGGGCGCTTTCCCGGCCGCATGGGCAACAAGCAGATCACCTGGCACAGCAACAACGTCGGCATGGGCGTGCAGTTCGCCGCGGTGTGCAAGCGCGCCATTGACGTGGCGCGCGAGCGCGGCATCGGCACCGAGCTGCCCGGCGAGCTGTTCATGGCCCCGGAGTTCTCGGAATCGGAGGAGTTCCGCCTATGAAGCCTGTTTCGTTGCTGGCGCTGGCCGCCGCGCTGCTGGCCGCGACCGCCCTGCCGCTGCACGCGCAGGAGTGGCCGAACAAGTCCATACGCGTCGTCTTCCCCTACCAGCCCGGCGGCGGCGGGGACATCATCACGCGCCTGGTCATGGATCGCGTCGGGCGCAAGCTTGGCCAGCAGTTCGTGATCGACAACCGGTCCGGGGCGGGCGGCATCATCGGCGCCGACATCGTCGCCAAGTCCAAGCCGGACGGCTACACCTTCGTCGTGTCTGGCATGGGTTCGCACGTGGTCGCGCCGGTGCTGAATCAGGCGCCATTCGACCCGATGAAGGACTTCACGCACGTCGCGCTGTTCGGTGGCCCGCCGCTGGTGCTGGCGGTGCATCCCGATTTCCAGGCCAGGACGCTGCAGCAGTACCTCGAGCTGACCAGGACGCTGCCCGACGGCATCGTGTTCGGCTCGCCCGGGCCGGGCACCCATGGCCACCTGCTGGGGGAGATGGTCAAGTCCCTGTCCGGCGGCAAGATGCTGCACGCCCCCTACAAGGGCGGCGGCCCGGCGGCGGGGGACCTGGTCGCCGGCCACATCCCGTCGGCCATCGTCACCCTGGGATCCTCGGCGTCCTTCGTGCGCGGGGGCAAGCTGCGGCTGCTTGCGATCGCGTCGCCCAGGCGCGTGCCGGATTTCCCGACCGTGCCCACCTTCGTCGAGGCCGGCTACAAGGACATCGTCGCGACCACGTGGTTCTCCCTGTCCGGCCCCGCGGGGCTGCCACGCCCGATCGCCGCCAAGCTCAACGCCGAAGTGCGGGCCGCCGTGGCCATTCCCGAGGTTCGCGAACGGCTGATGGCCGACGGCATCGAGCCCGGCGACATGGACGTGGACGCGTTCACCGAGTTCTTCCGTGCCGAGATCGCGCGCTGGGCGCCGCTGGCGCGGGCGGTGAAGTAGCCCGCCGGGACGGCGTCGCAGGCGTCGCTACCGGGCTGGTAATGTGGCGACATGGATGAACCGACCCGGGCGCTGCTGCGCCAGCTGATCCACACCCGGCTCACCGCCTCATTGGGCACGGTGCACAAGGGCGATCCCTTCGTTTCCATGGTGCCTTACGCGCTGCACGGCGACGCACCGGATTTCCTGATCCCGCATTTCATCATCCATGTGAGCACCTTGTCGCCGCACACCCGGCAGATGCTGGCGCATCCGCGCGTCAGCCTGATGGTGGTCGAGGGCGAGGACAGCGGCACCGAGCCGCAGGCCCTGCCGCGCGTGACGGTGCAGGGCGAGGCGCGGCAACTGACCGCTGACGATCCTCGGCTTGATGACGCGCGCGCCGCCTACCTCGCGCGCTTCCCGTCGTCGGCGCTGATGTTCACGCTGGGCGACTTCTCGCTGTTCGCGATCCGGCCGCAGTCGGTGCGGGTCGTGGCCGGGTTCGGGCGCGCCCACAGCCTCACGCCGGAGGCGTTCGCGCAGGCGATGCGCTGAGCGCGGGCGTTTCCGGCCGGCCCTGGCTCGCTTGCCTGCTCAGTTTCCCTTGATGTTCGCCCGCTTGATCACCGGCACCCAGCGGTCGTTCTCCAGGTTCACGTAGTCGGTGAATTCCTGCGGAGACAGAGCGCGCACGTCCGAGCCCAGGTCCGTGAACTTCTTCGCGATGTCGGTTTCCTGCACCACCGCGCGCATCACCTCGTTCAGGCGGGTGACCACGGGCGCTGGCGTCTTCGCGGGGCCGAACAGGCCGGTCCAGGTGACCGCCTCGAAATCCTTGAAGCCCTGTTCCTCGAAGCTCGGCACCTCGGGCAGCTGGCCGAAGCGCTTGCGCGAGGTGACCGCCAGCGCGCGCGACTTGCCGTCGCGCAGCAGCGGCAGCGCGACCGACACCTGCTCGAAGCTGAATTGCACCTCGCCGGACATCAGCGCGGTCAGCGCCGGCGCGTTGCCCTTGTAGGTGACCGTAGTCCATTTCGCGCCGGTCAGCGTCTGAAGCAGCTCGCTCACCAGGTGGTTGGTGCTGCCCTGCCCGCCGGAGGCCATGAACAGGCCGCGCTTCCTTGCCAGCTCGATCAGCTCCTTCACCGACCTTGCGTCCACCGAGGGATGCACCTGCAGCACGAGGGGCGTGAAGGATATGGCGCCGACGGCGACGAAGGAGGCGCGCCAGTCGAAATTGGCGCGGCCGTTGATCACCGGGCTGAACAGCAGCGGGCCGTTGGCACCGACGAAGTAGGTGTAGCCGTCGGGCGCGGCTGCTGCCACGAAGTCACCGGCGATCATGCCGCCCGCACCCGGCCGGTTCTCGACCACAAAGGGCTGGCCGAGGATGTCCTGGAAGCGGTTGCCCACGATCCGCGCGGCGATGTCCACGTTGCCGCCGGGCGGGAACGGCACCACCAGCCGCACCGCCTTCTGCGGCCACTGCTGTGCCGCGGCGGTGGCGCACAGCAGGAGCGCCGGCACCAGTGCCGCCGCGACCTTCGTCCATTTGTTCATCGTGCCTCCTCCAGTCGGGTGGTGGCGCCGGATCACTCCGGCGGCAGGGTCAGGCGGTAGTTGCCCTCGGCCACGTCGCGGCCGATCTTCAGGCGCAGCTCGCGATCCTCGGCCTCAGTGGCCGCGCGCGGGGCGTGGATCACGGTGTTCTGCGTGCGGGTGCGTGCGCGCGCCTTCGGGTCGCGCAACAGCCCCTTGGGGTCGCGGCCCGTTTCGACCGCGGCGATGTCGGCGCGCAGGTAGTCGCGGAACATCCGGATGCCGATGTCGCTCTCGGTCAGGTTCTCGTAGTCGTGGATGTTGATCGGGCCCTGGCTGACCTGCGCGTCGTAGTCGCCCGGATGGCGCTGCCGCGCTTCGTACGGCCGGTCATTGGCCTGGCCGAAGGCGCGCGCCTTCTGGTAGTCCTTGAGCGGCGAGCGCTTGTCGTTCAGCAGCAGGTAGTAGCGCTTGGTGTTGGTGTCGTCCATGGGCACGGCCCAGATGGCGATGAAGGGCGGCTGCGACACCCCGCCCTTGTTGCCGCGCTGGTTGTCCGCGGCCACGAAATTCATGTTGCCGTACAGCGCGTCCACGATGCGCACCCAGACGTTGTCGCCGACGCGGCGCGTGGCCACGTAGTGCGTTCCGGCGTCGTTGTCGAAGAACTGCATGTCCGGCAGCACGCCCATCTCGTCCGAGAAGCCGCGCTGCGTGCCGCTCATCAGCACGTGCAGGAAGGCGGTGTGCGCCGGGTCCATGCCGTTCTCCTGCACCTGCAGCCAGTTGCAATCCATGATCCCGGTGCGCTCCAGCGCCGGCTGGATCTCCAGTTCGGGCATGTCGTACATGTCGAACATGGGCAAGGGCGGCTTCCTGTCCGGCGGGCCCATGTAGGCGAACACCAGGTCGTGGAACACCTCGACCGGGTAGGCGCCGTGCACGATGCGGCCCGCGTCCTTGAAGGGCTTGCCGGCGGGCGTGTCGAGGATGGTGCCGTCGGTGTCGTACTCCCAGCCGTGGTAGAAGCAGCGGATGCCGTGCTTGCCGATCACGCCGAACTCCAGCGACGCGCCGCGGTGGCTGCAGTGCAGCTCCAGCAGGCCGATCTCGCCGCGGCCGTCGCGGAACAGCACCAGGTCCTCGCCCAGCACGCGCACCTTGGTCGGCAGGTCGCTGAGCTCCTGGACGAAGGCCACCGGCTGCCAGAAGCGGCGCAGGTACTCGCCGCAGGGCGTGCCGCGTCCGACGCGGGTGAGGTAGTCATCCTCCTTGTAGTCGCGCGGGGAGTGGTAGGCGCCGAGGGGCTTGAGCAGCGGGCGGTCGGTGGGCATGGAGATTCCGGAGGAATGGGGTCGCGCGCCAGTTTGCTCCGCGCCCGGGGCTTTGGTTGTTGCGACGCAACCTGTCGTGCCGGGCGGGATGGCTGCTCCTACAGCGCCCGGCGGAAGGTGAGGTTGACCCGCGCCGCGCCCAGCAGCGGATGGTGGCCAGCTGTGACGGGCATCACGCCATGGAAGCGCAGCCGCGCCGGCCCGCCCCAGACCAGCACGTCGCCATGCGCCAGCGGCAGGCGCAGCGGCCGCTCGTCGCGCGTCATGCCGCCGAACAGGAACACCGCGGGCAGACCCAAGGACACGGACACGATGGGCTGGCTGAAATCGGCTTCGTTGCGGTCCTGGTGCAGCGACATGCGCGCGCCGGGCTCGTAGCGGTTGATCAGGCAGGCGTCGGGGGTGTAGCCGGGAAAGCCGGCCTGCCGCGCTGCCTCCGTCGCGAGGGCGGCGAACACCTCAGGCATTGCGGGCCAGGGGGCGCCCGTGACCGGGTCGTTGCCGGCATAGCGGTAGCCGCTGCGGTCGGTCACCCAGCCGGCCGTGCCGCAGTTGCTCATCGCCACCGACATCGGCCTTCCGCCCGGCGTCACGCTGTGCCGGAAGGGTGAGCGTGCCGTGACCTCGCCTATCGCCGCCAGCAGCAGCGCCTCGCGGGGCAGCGCATGGCCACGCAGCAAGAGTGCGCCGGGTGCGATGGTTTCGATTGCCGGTTGCTGACCGGCGAACAGGTCGGTGGCGTTTAGGCTTGCATCCTGTGCATCACTTGCGCTTCGAAGCCTCTCGATCCAGCAGGCTGCGCTTGCGCTCCACGCCCCAGCGGTAGCCCGCGAGCGCGCCGTCATTGCGCACCACCCGATGGCAGGGAATGGCGACCGCGAGTGTGTTGGCGGCGCAGGCCCCGGCGACCGCGCGCACCGCGTTCGGCGCGCCGATGCGCGCGGCGAGCTCGGTGTAGCTGAGCGTCCGGCCGGCGGGAATCCTGCGCAACGCCTGCCAGACGCGCTGCTGGAAGGCGGTGCCGCGCACGTCCAGCGGCAGTTTCGCCGCGGCGGCATTGTCCGGATGCTCGACCAGCGCCACCACCTGTGCGACCAGGTGCTCGAACGCGGTATCGCTGCCGGTCAGCCGCGCCTTCGGGAAGCGGTCCTGCAGTTCTCGCGCCAGCGCGTCCGGATCCGCGCCCAGCGAGATCGCGCACACGCCGCGCGCGCTTGCCGCCACCAGGATCGCGCCCAGCGAGGTCTGCCCGATGGCGAAGCGGATGTCGGTGTCCGTGCCGCCTGCGCGGTAGGCCGCCGGCTTCATGCCCAGGACCGCGCCCGCCTGTTCGTAGAAGCGCGCCGGCGACTGGTAGCCGGCGTCGTGGAGGGCGCCGGTCACGGTGCCGGCGCGCGCCAGTTCGTCGCGCACGCGGCCGGCGCGCACTGCGGCGGCGTAGGCCTTGGGCGTGATGCCGGTGGCGGACTTGAAGACGCGCTGGAAGTGCCAGGCGGAAAAGCCGGTGCGTTCGGCCAGGTGCGCAAGGCCGGGCGCGGGCCCGCCCGCGGCGATGGCGGCTTCGATCTCGCGGCAGGCGGCGGCCACCGAGTCGGCGTGCAGTGCGGCCCGCAGCAGCTTGCCGCGGTCCTTGGCGCGATTCGTTGCGGGGAACTTGCTGGGCATGGCGTTCATTGTCGCTTCCCGTGCTGTGGCGTGCGTGCAATGTAGTCCCATGGCGGTGGCGGCGCCTCCCGGTTCTTGCGATGCGGCCCCTCCTGCAATGCGTCAGAAATATTCATATAAATCAGCCATTTATGCCAAAATGGGATACTTTTCCGCTGCTGGAGCTGCGACATGACGACACTGCATGACTTTTCCGCGAGGCTGCTGGGCAACGAGCAGGCGATGTCCCTGTCCGGCTACAAGGGCAAGGTGCTGCTGGTGGTGAACACCGCCAGCCAGTGCGGGCTCACGCCGCAGTACGGCGGCCTGGAGGCGCTGCACAAGCAGTTCGCCGCGCGCGGCTTCGCGGTGCTCGGCTTCCCGTGCAACCAGTTCGGCGCGCAGGAGCCGGGCAGCGCGCAGGAGATCGGCGCGTTCTGCGAGAAGAACTACGGCGTGAGCTTCCCGATGTTCGACAAGGTCGAGGTGAACGGCCCCGGCGCGCACCCGCTGTACCAGTGGCTCACCCAGTCCACCGATGGCGCGCCGATCAAGTGGAACTTCGGCAAGTTCCTCATCGGCCGCGATGGCGCGCTGGTCAAGCGCTACGAGCCGCAGGTCGAGCCGGCTGCGATCGTCGCCGACGTTGAAAAGCTGCTCGCCTGACCGCATATAGATTCGGATGTATCGCAGCCGCTCAGCCGCCTGATACCACCATGGCCGACACCCACCTGTTCGACGTCACCCGCGTCATCCAGCTGGCGGTCGCGCCGGTGTTCCTGCTCACCGCGGTGGGCACCATCATCAGCGTGCTGACCAACCGGCTGGCGCGCGCAGTCGACCGCAGCCGCGTGCTCGAGGAGCGCCTGGCGCGCCTGGTGGACCAGCAGATGGCCTGGGCCAAGGAGGAACTGGGCGTGCTCGCGCGCCGGATCCGCCTGGTCTACATCGCCATCGTGCTGGCGGTGGTGTGCGCGCTGCTGATCTGCATGATGATCGCCAGCGCCTTCATCGGCGCGTTCGTGGCGTCCGACCTGGCGCACGTGGTCGGCGCGCTGTTCATCGCCGCGATGGGCGCGCTCACCGGCGCGCTGCTGGTGTTCCTGCGCGAGATCTTCCTCGCGGTGCTGACCGCGCGCCGGGCGATACCGTGAACCCGCGCGGTGCCGACCGCGCGTCGATCCGCCTGTTTTCCTGCATGGTCCCGTTCATGTTCCCCCGGCCGGCATCCCAGCCGGTTTTCCCCCACGCTGCTAGCATGGTCCGCAGCAACCCCACATCCGGAGGCAGGCATGGCCGCCCAGAATGAAATCCGCAACATGGCGCTGTTCTGCGACTTCGAGAACGTCGCGCTCGGCGTGCGCGACGCCAAGTACGCCAAGTTCGACATCGCCCGCGTGCTCGAGCGCCTGCTGCTGAAGGGCTCCATCGTGGTCAAGAAGGCCTACTGCGACTGGGAGCGCTACAAGGAGTTCAAGCAGGACATGCACGGCGCGTCCTTCGAGCTGATCGAGATCCCGCACCGCAACCAGTCCGGCAAGAACTCGGCCGACATCCGCATGGTGGTGGACGCGCTCGACCTCTGCTACACCAAGTCGCACGTGGACACCTTCGTGGTCATCAGCGGCGATTCGGACTTCTCGCCGCTGGTGTCCAAGCTGCGCGAGAACGCCAAGGTGGTGATCGGCGTCGGGGTGAAGAATTCCACCTCCGACCTGCTGCTGACCAACTGCGACGAATTCATCTTCTACGACGACCTGGTGCGCGAGGACGAGGTCAAGCGCCGCAGCGCGAAGAAGCGCAAGGAAGCCGCGCCCGCCGCCAAGGCGCCGTCCGGCAAGACCGGCTCGGACCGTGACGCGGTGAACGACGAACCCGACCGCAAGCTGGAGGCGATCGACCTGGTGCTGGAGACGCTGGAGGCGCTGGGCAAGGAGCGCGGCGAGGGCGACCTGATCTGGGGCTCGATGGTGAAGCAGGCGATCAAGCGCAGGAAACCCGGCTTCAACGAGTCGTACTACGGTTTCCGCGCCTTCTCCGACCTGCTCGAGGAAGCGCAGAAGCGCGGCCTGATCGACCTGGAGCGCGACGACAAATCCGGCGGCTACGTCATCCGCGAGAAGTGACCGCGCGCGAGCGCACCGCCGGGCTCAGTCCCCGGCGACCGGCTTGTCGCGGTTGAATCCGGCGACGATGCGGTATTCGAACAGCCGGCACTCCAGCGGCCCGTTGAAAAGCGGCGTGCGCTTGCTCGCCTTCAGGCCGATCAGCTTGGGCAGCTGCGGGTCGGCCGACAGCAGGTAACAGCGCCAACCCGGGAAGCCGCGCTTGAGCGAGTCGCCCAGCTTCGGGTAGAACAGCGCGAGGCTGTCCTTGTCCTCGATGCGCTCGCCGTAGGGCGGGTTGGTCACCATCACGCCCACCGGCGCGGGCGAGGGCACCTCCAGCACGTCGTCCTTGCGCAGTTCCACATGCGCCTCGAACCCCGCGTTGCGCAGGTTCTCGCGCGCGCGGCCGATCTCGTTGCCGGCGCGGTCCGCGCCGAAGATCGCGACCTTGTTGTCCGGGCGCTCGGCGGCGCACGCCTCGGCGCGGATTTTCTCCCAGGCGGTCGCATCGAAGTCCAGCCACTTCTCGAAGCCGAAGCGCCGGCGCGCGCCGGGGGCGACGTTGAGCGCGATGGACGCGGCCTCCACCAGCAGCGTGCCCGAGCCGCACATCGGGTCGAGGAAGGGCTCCTCGCCCGACCAGCCGGCCAGCAGGATCATCCCGGCGGCGAGGTTCTCGCGCAGCGGCGCCTCGCCCACTTCCTTGCGGTAGCCGCGACGGTGCAGTGGCTCGCCCGAGGTGTCCAGGTAGATGGTGGCGGTGTCGGCGGTGAGGAAGGCGGCGATGCGCACGTCCGGCGCGCGCGTGTCGATGCTCGGGCGGAAACCGGTCTTCTCGCGGAAGCGGTCGCACACCGCGTCCTTGATGCGCAGGGTGATGAAGTCGATGCTGCGCAGGGGCGAGCGCACCGCGGTGGTGTCCACGCGGATGGTCAGGTTGCCGGCGAAGCGCGCGGTCCAGTCCACGCCGTGCGCCAGCTTGTAGACGTCGTCCTCGCGCTTGTACGGGCCGCTGGCCACGCGCAGCAGCACGCGCGAGCCGACGCGCGAATGCAGGTTCAGCCGGTAGCCCGCGGCCGCGTCGCCCTCGAAGGCCACGCCCCCGGGCGTGATCGTCGGGTTGCGCCCGCCGCAGCGCGTGATCTCGCCTTCCAGCAGGGCTTCCAGGCCGCGCGGGCAGGTGGCGAAATAGGCGTTCATTGCGGGCTGGGTCACGGCGTTGCGGCTTTCATGTCAGGGGGCGCAGGCTAACACGCCCCGCGATGTTGGCCCGCCTCGGCCACTGCGGTTCAACCCGCATGCGCGACGCGACTGCGCACCGCGCGGCGCAGGCCGTCGGCGGCTTCCATCAGCTTGCGCCGCAGGTCGGCATCCAGCGTGGCATCGGCGATGCGCGCGTCCACCAGCGCGAGCGCCTGTTCGCCCGACTGGCCGCCGACGAAGGCCTCCAGCCAGTGGTTGATGAAAAAGATCCGGTGCCGGCGCTTGAGCGCGGGCAGCACCGACAAGGCTTCCTCCATCAGGGGCAGGGTCAGCGACGCGTGTCCGGCGCGGTTCAGGCCGGGCAGGGCTTCCTCGATCCACGACTCCTGCAGCGACGCATCGTCGAGCAGGCGGCGGAACACCTGCCGCTTGTGGTCGGCCGTCGGCGTCGCGGCGGCGGTTCCGAAGGCCCAGCGTTGCGCATTGCCGCTGGCATCGTCGGCGGCGAGCGCCGCCAGCCGTCCAGCGGCGCCGGCGTCGCCGCGCGCGAGCAGGGTGCGCAACAAGTGGAAACGGTCGCGCGGGGACAGCGTGACGCCGGGCACGACGAGCCCGCCATCCAGCAGTTCGCGCAGGCGCGCCAGTCCGCCGGGCGACCAGGCCAGCTCGGTCAGCGCGCGCAGCGAGGCGGTGCGCTCGGTGCGCTTGCCGGCCTGCAGCATGCGCGAGACCAGCAGGGCTTCCAGCCTTGGTGCGAGCGCATCACGCTGCGCCGTCGAGAGGTAGCGCTCGCAGGCCGCCTGCACGCGCGCCAGCAGCGCGGCTTGCGTCAGTTCGTCCGGTTCCTGCGGCAGCAGGCGCATCGCCAGGTCGATGTAGTTCATCGGGGCGAGTTCCGCGTCGCGCACCGCTTCCCAGAGCGAGCCCAGCACCAGCGGACGCAGCAGTTCGCCGCGTGCGATGGCAGGATCCGCGAGCACCGCGTTGCGGCTCGCGCGGTCCAGCAGGAAGCGGCCGTAGCCGTAGTCGGCATGGTTGGCATAGAGCAGGGTCGGCGCGGGCGCGCCGGCGAGTCCGGGCACCGTGGCCCCGGCGCGGTCCATGCGGACTTCCACCACGCGGCTGGCATGCGGGCCGAGCAGCGCGACGACCAGCAGCTTCATCGGCCAGACCGAGCCCTCACCGAGGGTGTCCTGCTGGCGCAGCCGCACCTGCGCGATGCGGCCGTCGCGCGCAGCCTTCCAGTCCAATGTGATGGTCGGCACGCCGCGCCGGTTCACCCAGGTGTCGGCCCAGCGCGCGAGCCTGCGCCCCGAGGCCTGCTCGAAGGCGCGCACCAGGTCGCGCCAGTCGGCGGCGGCCCAGGCATGGCGCTTCACCAGCGCGCGCACCGCGTCCCGGAAGGGCGCCTCGCCGAGGTAGAACTCGGCCTGGCGCAGGAAAGCCGGCCCCTTGCTGTAGACGATGGCGCCGTAGGCCGACTTGGCATCGGCCAGGTTGTCCAGGGGTTGGTGGATAGGCGTGGTGCCCGGCGTGGCATCGGTGCGGTAGGCCGCGAGCTTGAGCTGGTGGAAGGCGTTCCAGGCGTTCACCTCCGGCAGCAACGAGGCGGTCAACTTGGCCGCCATCAGGTTGGCGAAGCCTTCCTTCAGCCACAGGTCATCGAACCAGCGCATGGTGACCAGGTCGCCGAACCATTGGTGCGAGGTTTCGTGGAACACCAGTTGCGCGCGCCGCAGCAGGTCCTGCGCGCTGGGTTCCGAGGGGAACAGCACCGCGTCCTCGCGCAGGAAGGTCGCGCCGGCATGCTCCATGCCGCCGTAGGCGAGCTCCGGCACCAGCACCAGGTCGTACTTCGCGAACGGGAAGGGGTGGTCGAAGTAGTCCGCCAACCGCGACATGGCGGCACGGTTCAGGCGCAGCACCTCGGCGACATGGGCCTGGGCCTTGTCCTCCTGCGAGCGACGCACGAACAGGCGCACCGGATCGCCCGGTACTGCCAGTGCCTTGAACGGGCCGGCGGCGAAGGCGAACAGATAGGTGCTGATCGGCCCGGTCTCGGCGAACCGGATGCGGCGTGTTGCGGGGGTTGCCGCTGCATGGGCCGCGGCGTCGTCAACCGCTTCCATGCCGTTGGACACCATGTTCCAGCACGCGGGCAGCGTCGCCGAGAGCGTGAAGCGCGCCTTCAGGTCCGGCTGGTCGAAGCAGGGGAACACGCTGCTCGCGTCCGAGGGCACGAACAGGGTGTAGAGGTACTCGCTGCCGTCCTCGCGGTCGAGATAGCGCGTGACCGCCGTGCCGGCCGCGCCCACGGGTGCGCGGAAGGACAGGATGAGCTCGTTGCGGCCGTGCCGCAGGGCATCGCCGGGCAGCAGCAGGTGCTCGTCCTGTTCGCGCGCCGCCGTCGGCGTGCCGTTCAGCACCAGTGCCGACAGCCGACCGGGCGCGGCGCGCCAGTCGAGCGGCAGGTCCTGCCGGTCCCCGCGCGGCCGTCGCAGCGAGAACGACAGTGCCAACGTGCCCTGCAGTTCCGGCGCGCCGGCGGCGAGGGACAGGTCCAGCGCGCTGCGCACGTCGCCGATGCGCGCCGCGCGCCAGCGCGCCAGCGCGCGCGACACGCCCGGCACGCAGGGCGGCGCGTCGGCGCGTAGCAGGGCGGTCCTGGTCATCGGCGGCGCAGGGGGCGAAGGGCCCGCTTCAGGCGGCACGGCAGGAGGGCTGCAAGCAGCGCACGCACTTGCCCCTGGCGGGCGGGGTAGGGCTCAGCCCTTGGCGGGCGGGGCGGGGCGGTCCAGGCGCGGCGGCTGCCACTCGGGCAGCGGCGCGTTCGGCTCGCGCAGCACGTGCATCATGCGCAGGCCGGTTTCACGCCCGCGGTAGTAGCCGGGAATGAAGGCCGTCTCGCTGAAGCCGAGCGCCCGGTAGAAGCGCCGCGCCGCGTGGTTGGTGACGCGCAGTTCCAGGTGGACGGTGGCCACGCCGGCCGCATAGCAGGACTCGGTGAGCCAACCGAGCAGCCGCCGGCCGATGCCGCGGCGCTGGTGGGTGGAGCGCACCGCGAGCAGGGCGAGGTGGGCGGCATCGCCGCTGAACTGCATGATCGCGAAGGCCACCAGCCGCCCCTGGTCGATGGCGATCACGCTGAGCACGTCGCGGTGCGCGATCGCGCGCGCCACGCGCTGCGGTGTCCACGACCATCCCAGCCCGGTCTCGATCAATTCGTGCGACATCGCGGCGATCGCGGGACCGTCGTCGCTGTGGGCCGGTCGCAGGGTGATGTGGCGGGCGTCCATGAACACAGGATAGCAGCGCCGGGGGCGGGGGAACAGGTGGCGTTGGGCGCATGCTGCGCCGCCAGCCAAAGTGTCAGAAAGGCTTGACGACCACCAGGATCAGGACCAGCAGCAGCAGCAGCACCGGCGCCTCGTTGAACCAGCGGTAGAAGGTGTGGCTGCGCGTATTCCTACCCTGCTCGAATTTCTTCAGCAGACGGTTGCAGCCGTGGTGGTAGCCCATCAGCACCAGCACCAGCAACAGCTTGGCATGCAGCCAGCCGCCCGAGCCGCGGAACCATTCCAGCCACAGCCAGATACCCAGCAACACCGCCGGCACCGCCAGGATGGTCATGAAGCGGTACAGGCGTCGCGCCATGCCGAGCAGGCGCGCGGTGGCGGCCGAGTCGGTTTCCTGGGCGAGGTTCACGAAGATGCGCGGCAGGTAGAACAGGCCCGCGAACCAGGAGGTCACGAACAGGATGTGGAAGGCCTTGACCCAGAGCATGCGTGTCCCCGTTGGCGGTGTGGCGCGGCGCGCTCAGGACAGCAGCCGGCGCCGCAGCAGCACCACGGCAGCATAGAACCCGGCCACCGCCCAGGCAAGCAGGACCACGGCATGCAGCCATGCGTGCTCCGGCACCTGGCCCTGCAGCAGCGGGCGCACCAGCGCGGTGGCGTGGGTGAGCGGCAGCGCGAGCGACGCGGCCTGCAGCCAGCCCGGCAGCTGCGCCACCGGGAAGAACACGCCGCACAGCATCGCCATCGGCGTGATCACCAGCGTGAAGTAGTACATGAAGAAGTCGTAGCTCGGCGCGAAGGCGGTGACGATCAGCGCCAGCGCGCCGAAGGCCAGTCCGATGAGCGGGATCACGAGCAGCACCGCCAGCGACAGCGGCGAGGTGGACAGGCCGAGCAGCCAGATCACGCCCAGGATCGCCAGGCCCGACAGGAAGGCCTTGGACGCGGCCCACACCAGCTCGGCGAACACCACGTCGTCCAGCTCGATGGGCGCGTTCAGGATGGCGTCCCAGGTGCGCTGCACGTGCATGCGCGAGAAGGCCGAGTACATGCCCTCGAAGGTGGCGCTGTTCATGGTGGAAAAGCACACCGTGCCGGCCGACAGGAACACGATGTAGGGCACGTCGCCCACCGGCGGCAGCATCGCGCCCAGGCCGTAGCCCAGGCCGAGCATGTAGATCATCGGGTCGGCGAGGTTGCCCAGCATCGAGGGGATGGCGAGCTTGCGCCACACCAGCGCGTTGCGCCGCCACACCGGCACCCAGCGCATCGACAGCGCCGGCATGCGCCACAGGCCGCGGCGCGAGGCGTTGTCGGCACCCGCAGTCAGGTTCTCAGTCACGCAGGTCCCGTCCGGTGAGCTTGAGGAACACGTCCTCGAGGTTGGCAGGCCGGCGCAGCCAGCGCAGCTGCGGCTCGGCCTCCAGCCGCTCGACGATGGGATGCGGGTCGGCGGTGTAGCAGAACACCGTCTCGCCGACATGCTCGGTGCGCGAGGCCAGGCCCGCGGGCAGGGCCTGCGCCCACTGCGCCACGCCGTCGCCGTAGACCTCGACCACGTGCGGTTCGATTTCGCTGGCGATCAGCTCGCGCGGGCTGGCCTCGGCGATCACGCGCCCGGCGTCGATCACCGCGAGCTTGTCGCAAAGGCGCTCGGCCTCGTCCATGAAGTGCGTGGTCAGCAGGATGGTCTTGCCCTGCGCGATCAAGGCCTTGAGCCGCTCCCAGATCAGGTGGCGCGCCTGCGGGTCCAGGCCCGTGGTGGGCTCGTCCAGGAAGATCAGGTCCGGGTCGTTCACCAGCGCGCGGCCCAGCGTGAGCCGGCGCTTCATGCCGCCGGACAGCGCCTGGATGCGCGAGCCGCCGCGGCCTTCCAGCCCGGCGAAGGCGAGCATCTGCGGGATGCGCGCCCGTATCGTCTCGTCGGCCAGGCCGAAGTAGCGCCCGTACACCAGCAGGTTTTCCTCGACGGTGAAGTCCGGGTCGAGGTTGTCCATTTGCGGCACCACGCCCACGCGCAGCCGCGCCTGCCGCGCGCGCAGCGGCACCGGTTCGCCCATCAGGCGCACCTGGCCGCCGTCGGGCTCGATCAGGCCGAGCGCCAGGCGCAGCGTGGTGGTCTTGCCCGCGCCGTTGGGGCCGAGCAGGCCGAAGCAGGCGCCGCGCGGCACCGAGAAGCTCACGCCGCGCACCACCTCGCGCCGCTCCGCGCCCTCGCCGTAGGACTTGCGCAGGCCGTCGAGTACCAGCACCGCGTCTCTGGCTGCTGCCACGTCGCTGGCTGCTGCCACGTCGCTGGCTGCCGCCACGTCGCCGGCTGCCGCCACGTCGCCGGCTGCCGCCGCGTGGCCGGCTGGCACGGATGTCGATGTCATCGGGGTCGCCGCGGTGGTCACGCCGCCGGGACCTTCATGCCCCAGGCGCGCTGGATGATGGCGCGGAGGATGTGCAGCCGGCGGTGGAAGAAATGGTCGGCGCCCGGCACCAGCACCACCGGCAGCTCCTGCGGCCGCGCCCAGTCGAGCACGTTGGCCAGCGGCACCGTCTCGTCCAGCTCGCCGTGGATCACCACGGTGTCGGCCGGCACCGTGGGTGCGCTGTAGGCGCGGCCCGCGGTCACCAGGCCGGCGGCCACGCCGACCAGCACCACGCGCTCGGGCGTGACGCGCTGCGCGACCCGGGTCTGCACGAAGGCGCCGAAGGAGAAGCCCGCCAGCACCGGCGGTGCCTCGCCCACCGGGCCGGCGAAGCGCGCGCGCGCCTGCGCCAGCACCGCGAGCAGGTCCTCGGTCTCGCCCTCGCCATGGTCGTGCACGCCCTCGGAGCCGCCCACGCCGCGGAAGTTCGGCCGCAGCGTGGCGTAGCCGAGCTCGGTGAAGGCACGCGCCAGGGTCTGCGCGACCTTGTTGTCCAGCGTGCCGCCGTAGAGCGGATGCGGATGCGCGATCAGCGCGAGCGCGCGCGGCGATCCCTCGGCGGGGAGGTCGAGCGCGACGTCGATGCGCCCGGCCGGCCCGTCCAGCGACAGGCGTTCGGTGGCGCGGTTCATGGGTGTTCCAGTGGGGCGGGGTGCGTCTGCGGCGCGGCTTACACGCGCAGGCGTTCGACCACGCGGCCGTTCTTGAGGTGTTCCTCGACGATCTCGTCCACGTCGCTCTTGTCGACGTAGGTGTACCAGACGGCCTCGGGGTAGACCACCATCACCGGGCCCAGCTCGCAGCGGTCCAGGCAGCCGGCCTGGTTGATGCGGACCTTGCCCTCGCCGGACAGGCCGAGGGTCTTGACCTTGTCCTTGGCGTAGGCGCGCATGTCGTTGGCGCCGTGGTCGGCGCAGCAGGCCTCGCCGTTCTTGCGCTGGTTGCAGCAGAAGAAAACGTGTCGTTCGTAGTGGCTCATTGGGCGCCGGGGAAGGATGGGGGAGGGCGGTACGGTGCGGCAGCGGTGATTATACCGGCGTGCGCGGACCGGCCAGGCGCATCAGGTAGGCCAGCGCCGCGAACGGCCACAGCATGGACACCAGCCGCGTCAGGCCGTTGAAGTTCAGGAAGTGGCCCTGGCGCCACATCGCCTGGGTGGCCGCGTTGTAGGGATTCTCCGGCGACAGGTTGACGATGGCGGTGGCCGCCATCAGCGCCAGGCCCGCGACCGCGATGCGCCAGGCGCGCGGCAGGCCGGCGGTGGCGATCGCCCCGACCACGCCGGCGGCCGCGCCGAAGGCCGCGCCCGGGGTGAGCCAGGCCAGGGCATCGGTGCTGCCCAGCACGCCGAAGGCGACGCTGCGCACCGCGAAGGCGGCGGCGAAGGTCGCCAGCACCATCGCGCGCGCCGGCTGGCCCGCCGCCGCAAGGCAGGTCACCAGCAGGCCGATGGCCAGCGCGTTGCACGCGGCGACCGCCGCTTCGGCGCGGATGAACACCTGCGCCGGGTGCAGCGCGCCGGGCGGGCCGTCGGTGAACCAGTCACGCAGGTCGCCGTTGCCGAACAGCAGGGTCTCCGGCGTGAGCTGGGTGAGCAGCCACAGCGCGAGCAGCACCAGGCCCATGTCGATGTGGCCGCCCGCCTCGAACAGGCGCAGGCGCAGGCCATGCAGGCCGCGTCCTGCCAGCAGACGGCGCGTGCCCAGCGCGCCCGCTACCGCGCCGGCCAGCGTGCCGGCGGTGTTGAGCGCGGCATCCAGGTTGGACGGGATGCGCGAGGGCAGGAAGCCCTGCATCGCCTCCACCGACAGGCTGAGCGCCGCGCCGGCCAGCGTCGCGAGGATTACGGCGACCGGGCCGCGCAGGCGCGGGTGCAGCGCCATCACCGCAAGCAGGCCAAGCGGCATGTAGGCGAGGAAATTGGCGGCGATGTCGAAGCCGGTGATGTAGCGCGGCAGCGGGGCATCGAGGAAGGCCCAGGCCGCCGCGCCGCGATCCTGCCAGCCCGACAAGGGATGCAGGCTGGCATACAGCACCAGCAGCAGCCAGGCCGCGAGCAGGTAGCGCGCGAGCGGCGAGGCGCGCCCGTTATCCGGGCTGCCCCGTTCGCTCACGGGCCTAGGCTTGCCCCGGACCATCAAGCACGGGTCTCGCGGCGTGCAGCACGTCGGACCGGCCGGCGCAGGCCGTGCGCGCGGCGGTCCGCAAGCGCGTCACTGGCAGCCGCGATGATCGCAACGCTTGCCAGGGTCGCGGTATGGATGGGATGGCGTGGTAGGGCATGCGCTCGGTGCCGGCTGCGTGGTTCGGTCGAACCCGAGGCATGGTAGCGCATGCCCGTGGCACCGGGCGCGCGCGGCGGGACCGCCGCGCCGTTCAGGGCGTGATGACCAGCGCCGAGGTGAACAACTCAGGGTGATTGCCCAGTTCCGCGGGCACCAGGCGGTGGATGCACACGTCCATCAGCGCGACCAGCGCTGCCAGGCCGAGGATCGCGATGGCCAGGTGCACCGGGCGCAGGCGTGGTTTGCCGACGTCTTTCATGCGCGGGCCTCCTGTTCAAGTGGGCGGCTCGGACATCCCGGGCGACAGGCCCGTGGATCAAGCCACTCGCAGTTCAGACACCGCGGACGCCGAAGGGTTTCAACTCATGGGTGCGGCCGGCGCGTCTGGGGGCCAGCGTGCGCCGATTCGGAAGCGGTTGCCTGAAGATTGCCTGAAAACAACGTACGTGACTGTTTTTGTTGATTAATTTACGCTTCCTGATCCGTGGGTCCCGGTGTCATGCGACTTTCCGCCGGCATGCCCGGCCCCATGCGCCGGGGCATGCACGTGCGGCCGGGTCACCAGCGTTCCCACGACCATGCCGACGATGGCAAAGGCCAGGCCCACGATCTGCGGCGGCCAGATGCTGTCGCCACCCCAGAGCTCCATGGCCCCCCAGGAGGACAGGCCCAGCACGATGGACATGATGGCACCGGCGACATTGGCGCGCTTCCAGAACACCCCTGCGGCCAGCGGCACCAGCGCGCCGACCAGCGTCACCTTGTAGGCGTTCTGCACCATCTCGTACATGGTGCTGCGTGAATTCAGCGCGAACAGCAGCGCAGCCAGCGTGAACGCCACCAGCACCACGCGCAGGGTCAGCAGGAACTGGCGGTCGCTCATGTGATGCTGGAACGGCCGCAGCACGTTCTCGGTGAAAAGCGCGGTGGGGGCGAGCAGCGCGCCGCTGGCCGTGGACAGGATGGCCGAGAGCAGCGCGCCGAAGAACATCACCTGCGCCCACATCGGCGTCTGGTTGAGGATCAGGTCGGGCAGGATGCGCTGGATCTCGCGCGCGTCCTCCTGCGCGAACAGGCCGACCAGCCTCGGGTCGATCATCAGCGCCGCGAAGGCGATGAACATGGGCACGAAGGCCAGGCAGAAGTAGAGCGTGCCGCCCAGCAGGCAGCCGCGCACCGCGGTCTTCTCGTCCTTGGCGGAGGTGACGCGCTGGAACACGTCCTGCTGGGGAATGGAACCGATGGCCAGCGTCATCCACGCCGCCGCGAAGGCCAGCCACTCCTTTGCGTCGCCGCGCGGCCAGAACTCGAACTTGCCCGCGTCGTGGGCCGCGGCGATCACCTTGGCCGGGCCGCCGGCCATGTCGCCCACCAGCCACGCGATCAGCAGCAGGCCGATGATGATCACCACCGACTGGAACAGGTCGGTGAGCGCCACCGACCACATCCCGCCCCAGATGGTGTAACCGGCCACCACCACCGCGCCGATGACGATGCCCTCGTTCAGCGTGAGCGCGCCCTGCGACAGCACCGAGAACGCCAGCCCGAGCGCGGTCAGCTGCGCCGAGGTCCAGCCGAGGTAGGACGCGGTGATGGCGAGGCTGGTGATCACCTCCACCGGCTTGTTGTAGCGCTTCCTGTAGAAGTCGCCGATGGTCAGCAGGTCCATACGGTAGAAGGCGCGCGCGAAGAACAGCGCGACGAACAGCAGGCAGAACGAGGAGCCGAAGGGATCGGCGACCACGCCGCCCATGCCGTCCTTGGCGAAGGTGGCCGACACCGACAGCACGGTCTCGGCGCCGAACCAGGTGGCGAACACGGTGGCGGTGCTGATGTACAGCGGCAGGCTGCGGCCGGCGACCAGGTAGTCCTTGGAATTGTGCACGCGGCGCGCGGCCCACAGGCCTATGCCGATGCAAACGGCGAGGTAGGTCAGGACTGAGAAGATGAGCATGGGCGGCGCTCCGGTTGGACCGGGCTGATTTTATCGGCTGCCCGGCGCGGCGGGCTTGCAATCCGCTTTCCCAATGTTTCCGGCAGCGGGCGCGCCGGCACGGTGCGCGCTCAGTCCGTGCTCGGTCCGTGCCCAGCCCGTGCTCAGTCCGCGCGGCGTCGCCAGCGCATCCAGCGCTCGCGTCCTTCGAACACCGGCAGCGAGGCCCGTGCGGCTTCGTCGGCCTCCAGCATGAAAGCCGGATCGAGCAGCGCGTGGAGCGCCTCGCGCAGGATGCCGAAGGGCGGGCCGCGCGGCGTGTCGGCCAGGAAGAAGCAGCCCTCCAGCAGGCCGCCGGGGCGGACCAGGGCGGCGACGCGCGCTGCCCAGGCCGGCCACAGGCGGCGCGGCAGCGCGCACAGGAAGGCGCGCTCGTAGACCACGTCGTAGCCGCCTTCGGCCTGCGCGAAATCGAAGAAGTCGGCCTGCGCGACCTTCGGGGTGATGCGCCGCGCGGCCTGCACGGCGGCTTCGCTGAAGTCGATGCCGAGCACGTCCAGGCCCGCGCCGTCCATCAGGGCAACGTCATGCGCCGAGCCGCAGCCGGGCACCAGCACGCGCGCGTCCGCGCGCTCCGCCTGCCAGCGCGCGGCGGCCCCGCGCAGCTCGGCCGGTGCCGCCCCGGCTTCCCAGGGCGTGATGCCATGGCGGTAGCGAGCATCCCAGAAATCGGCTTGGGCGGCGTCGCGTGGCAGGTCCATCGCGTTGCGCGCCGCCGCGGCGTGGTCAGCCGCGCACCAGCCAGGTGGCCAGCGCGGCGGCGGCCACCGCCAGCAGCCCGGCGAGCAGCGCGTTGCGCGCGCGCATCTGGCCGAGCAGTTCGCCCGCCATGCGCTCCAGCGCGGCGCCGCGGTCCTCGGCCAGCGCGCGGTGCACCAGGCGCGGGAGCTGCGGCAGGATGCCGGCCCAGTAGGGCACCTCGCGTTTGGCGCTCCTGAGCATGGCGGCGAAGCCCACGCGCTCGTTCATCCAGCGCTCGAGGTAGGGCTTGGCGGTCTGCCACAGGTCCAGGTCCGGGTCCAGGTCGCGGCCCAGGCCCTCGATGTTCAGCAGCGTCTTCTGCAGCATCACCAGCTGCGGCTGGATGTGCACGTCGAAGCGGCGCGACACCTGGAACAGGCGCAGCAGCGCGACGCCGAACTGGATCTCCTTCAGCGGCCGGTTGAAGATCGGCTCGCACACCGAGCGGATCGCCGACTCCAGCTCGTCCACGCGCGTGCCGGCCGGCACCCAGCCGGACTCGATGTGCACTTCGGCCACGCGCCGGTAATCGCGGTTGAAGAAGGCCAGGAAGTTGCGCGCCAGGTAGTCCTTGTCCGGCTCGTTCAGGCTGCCCATGATGCCGAAGTCCAGCGCGATGTAGCGCCCCATGGAGGCGGCATCGGTGGACACGAAGATGTTGCCCGGGTGCATGTCGGCGTGGAAGTAGCCGTCGCGGAACACCTGGGTGAAGAAGATCTCCACGCCGGCGCGCGCCAGCGCCGGGATGTCCACGCCGGCGGCGCGCAGCTCGTCCACGCGCGAGATCGGCACGCCGTGCATGCGCTCCATGGTCATCACGGTCTTGGCGCACCAGTCCCAGTGGATGCGCGGGACCGCCAGCAGCGGCGAGTCCTCGAAGTTGCGCCGCAGCTGGCTGGCATTGCCCGCTTCCCGCATCAGGTCCAGCTCGTCCTCGAGGTGGTGGGCGAACTCCTGCACCACCTCGCGCGGGCGCAGGCGCGGGCCGTCGGCGAACACCCGCTCCACCAGCCACGCGGCGCTGGACATCAGCGCCAGGTCGCGCGCGATCACCGGCGCGATGCCGGGGCGCAGGATCTTGACCGCGACCTCGCGATGGGTGGCACCCGCCGGGCCGCCGTCCTTGGCCGCATGGTCGCTGGTGCCGGCCGGGAGCATCGCGAAATGCACCTGCGCCACCGAGGCGCTGGCCACCGGCTCCAGGTCGAAGGATTCGAAGATCTCGCCTATCGGCCTGCCCAGCGAGCGCTCCACCTCGGCGCGCGCCTGCTCGCCGGGGAAGGGCGGCACGCGGTCCTGCAGGCGCGCGAGCTCGTCGGCCAGGTCCTGCGGCAGCAGGTCGCGGCGCGTGGACAGCAGCTGGCCGAACTTGACGAAGATCGGTCCCAGCGACTCCAGCGCCAGGCGCAGGCGCGCGGCGCGCGGCAGGGCGAGGTCGCGCGCCGGCAGCAGCGCATTGAACGCCCGCGCCATCGCGGTGTCGGGACGGTCGGCCCACACGAACTCGTCCAGCCGGAAGCGCAGCGCGATGCGCAGGATGCGCAGCAGGCGGAACAGGCGGGACATGCGTCAGCCCTTGCCGTGCGCCGTGGCGCGCGCCAGCAGCCCGAGGCGTTTCTCCAGGCGCGCGACGTCATCGCGCAGCCGGTCCACGTCGGCGCAGAACGCGGCCACGTCGGCGGGCCGCGCCAGCAGCGGGTTCTCCTCGGTCCAGTATTCGGCGAGGTTCTGGCCCAGGCGCAGCGCGGCGTCGCGGTTGGCGTCGGCGAAGGCGCGCGCGCCACGCGCGATCTGGTGCGCGGCCGCGTCGCCGACCACGCGCGACAGGTCTTCCTCGGCGTCCCAGCGCATTTCGCGGAACAGCGCCTGCACTGCGGCGGCGAACTCCGCGTTGCCGGCGATGCGCACGTCCGCCAGCGCCCGCGGGTCGCGCATCGCCAGCAGCGCCAGCGCGCCGGGCTGCAGGGTCACCACCAGCTCATGCTCGGCCGTGCCGGCGGGCGCTGCGGCGACCGCATCGGCCCGCTCGACCAGCCCGCCCCCGGTGACGCGCAAGGCCAGCGGCGGAAACGGCGCGCAGCGGAACTCGACCGTGCGGCCGGCGAACGGCGCCAGGCGCGCGCGCGCCGCGTCGTCTTGTGCGAGAAGGTGGTTGAGCGCCCTGGTGGCGCCGGCTTGCAACATGCGGAACATCTCCGGGGGCCGGCATTGCGCGCGACCGTGGAGGGGACTTTATCACCCGCGGACGGGCCGTCCCTGGCCGGCGGCCGCGCGTTGGCTGCGCCCCAAAAACAAAGCCCCCGGACGACGGGGGCTTTGTCGGGACTTGCCGCTCGGGGTCAGGACACCTGCTGTATCCCGGCCAGCAGCCAACCGGTGTCGCCGGACACGGACTTGCGCAGGTTCCACACCTCGTGGAACGGCTGGGCAGGCTGGCCCGGTTCCTCGCTGGACAGGCCGGAGAAGCTGACGCTGGCCCAGTGGTACTGGCCCTCGGTGGTGACCTCGACCAGCTGCGCATCGAGTTGCGAGATCTCGGTGGGCGCGACCGGCGTGGTGCGCGTGCCGATCTGCTCCCGCAGCGAGGCGAACATTTCCTCGGTGCAGACTTCGCGCAGCAGCGACAGGTCGGCGCGGTCGTTGGCATCCTGCAGGCGGTTGAAGTTCAACCGCGCCTGCTTGACGAAGCCGGCGACGTCGAAGCCCGCCGGCACCCTGGGCGCCACGGCGTCGACTGCCGCAGCCGGCGCGGCCGAGGACGTGTTGCCGCCCCAGGCGCCGCCGATGGGCTGCGACGGCGGCGGCGCGGCCACCGTTTCCTGGCCCAGGCCGGCGTACTGGCTGTTGCCCTGGCCGTAGCCCGCCCCGGCGCCCGCCATCGCGGGCTGCTGGGACCGGTTGCGGGTCAGCAGCTTGAACGCGATCACGAGGCCGAACACCAGCAACAGGCCGAGCATCAGCGAGCCCACCATGCCGCCCATGCCGCTCTGGCCGATCAGCCAGCCCAGGCCCAGGCCGGCGGCGATGCCGGCGATCGGACCCAGCCAGCGGCTGGCGCCGCCCGCGGCTGCGGCCGCAGGCGCTGCGGCACCGGCGGCAGGCGAGGCCTGCTGCGGGGCTGCCGTCGGCGCCTTGGCCGGCGGCGGGGTGACGTTGCGTTGCATGCCGACGCTGCCACCGCCACCCACGCGTTTGGCCGCATCGGCTTCGAGCGCGACACCGCCCAGGCCAAGGGCCAGTGCGAGCGCGAACAATCCGTTCATCCAGCGTTTCATCTGTTTCCTCCGTTAGTACTTCGTGCCGCGGTGGAGTGCGACCACACCTGCGGTCAGGTTATGGTATTCGACGTCTTCCAGCCCTGCGCGTTCCATTACGTCCTTTAACTCCTCCTGCGCCGGGTGCATGCGGATGGACTCGGCGAGGTACCGGTAGCTGGCTGCGTCGCCCGCAACGCGCGAGCCCAGCCACGGAAGGACGTTGAACGAGTACCAATCATAGGCGCTTTCCAGCGGCTTCCATACGCGGGAAAACTCCAGCACCAGCAGCCTGCCGCCGGGGCGGAGCACGCGGCGCATCTCGGCCAGCGCCTGCTGCTTGCGGGTCATGTTGCGCAGGCCGAAGGCCACGCTCACGCAATGGAAATGGTCCGACGGAAACGGCAGGTGCTCGGCATCGCACTGCGCGACCGGCAGCAGCAGGCCGTCGTCGGCCAGCCGGTCGCGGCCCACCGACAGCATGGCGGCGTTGATGTCGGTGAGCCAGACCTCCCCCGTGGGCCCGGCGCGGCGCGCGAAGGCGGCGGCCAGGTCGCCCGAGCCGCCTGCTATGTCCAGCACCCGGTCCCCGGCGCGCACGCCCGAGACCTGGACGGTGAAGGCCTTCCAGGCACGGTGCAGGCCGAGCGACATCATGTCGTTCATCACGTCATAGCGCTGCGCCACCGAGGTGAACACGCCGGCCACGCGCGCGGCCTTCTCGCCTTCGCCGACGCGCTCGAAGCCGAAGTCGGTGTCCCCGCCGGTCCCGCGTTGCGTGTTCCCGCCCATCGCCCGCCCCCGGTTCAGGGCAAGCGGCTCGCGCCGGCCTGCTCGAGGCGCGCGAGGTAGTCGGCCCACCTGGCTTCCTGCTGGCTGCCCAGTTCGTACAGGTAGTCCCAGGAATAAATGCCGGTGTTGTGGCCGTCGGAGAACTGCGGCTGCACGGCGTAGGTTCCCACCGGTTCCAGGCCCGTGATCTGGACGTCCTTCTTCCCGACCTGGAGGGTTTCCTGCCCGGGGCCGTGGCCGCGCACCTCGGCCGACGGGCTGTAGACGCGCAGCAGTTCGAACGGCAGGGAAAAGCGGCTGCCGTCCGCGAAGGCGAGTTCCATCACCTTGGAGGCCTGGTGCAGCGTGATGTCGGTCGGAACGGGCATGGCGGGCGGCAATCGGTCGCAGGGAGGGCCATCATAGCCACCCCCTGCCGCCCACGCCAACACCGATCACACCCCGTTCCACCACCCGTCCGGTGCCCTCAGCGCGCGGTGTTCAGTCTGGCGCGAACTGCACCCGGTCGAAATCAAAGCCGCGCGACAGCACGCCGAACAGCCTGATCGCCAGCCGGGTGCCGTCCAGCATCACTTCCAGCCGCCTGTCGGCCTGGTACCAGCCGGCCGGCAGGACCAGCGCGGGCGCCACGCCGGTCGCCACCTGGAGCAGGAATGCGGCGGTCCAGCGAGCCGGCGCCGGATCCTTCGTCGCCGGGTTGGCCGCCGCGCGCACAAGGCACGGCAGTGCCATGCCCGGCAGGGCGCGTGCTCCCGCGACCAGCCTGCCGTCCGCCTGCTGGGCCAGCCATCGCACCTCGGCGAGGATGTGGCGGCTGGCGCCGCGCGGGCGCAGCGCCAGCAGCTGGCGGTGGGCAACGCGGCCGCCCGCCGTGTCGCGCATCAACCTGAAGCCCAGCGCCGATTCGTCCTGGGCGAACCAGGCCTCGACCTGCCGCTCGGGCGCGGGCGTGGAACCGCCCGAGTCCAGCGAACGCTGGAAAACGTGCAACTGGTCGGCATTGCGCCGCGTGTACTGCCAGGGATTGTCGCCATCCGGGGCCGGCTCCCCGCCCACGCACAGGTGGATGTTGTCGAAGCCGGCGGCGACTTCGACGGGCGTGCTGCTCGCATGGCGGGGAAACTCGCGCGCGCCGGGGGGCGACGTCCATGCGCGCACCAGCGCCGCCAGGAGCTCGCCCGCTGCGGGCTGTATGCAGTCGCGGCCCAGTCCCAGCTGCTCGGGGTCTCCTCCCTCGCGCAGCTTGCGGCCGCGCCGCTTGAGCGCGCGCAGCAGTTCGGTTGCGTCGATCGCGCGCGAGGTGTCGCCCCAGGCGGCGGCGGCAGCCCCGGTCTGGTCGCCGGCGACCCATCCCGCGCCCTGGTCCAGGCCCACGTCCACGCAGAACGAAGCTTCCCGCGGCGGCTCGCCCCGGACGGCGGCGCGCGCGGCGAAGCGGCGCAGCCAGCGGCGGGTCCATGCGAACTCGCGCGCCGGCATGCCTGCCGTGCCGGCAATCGACAGCAGCACCGCCTGAAGCCACAGGGACTCGCCGGTGGCGGTGGGTGCGGCAGCGGTCCCCGGGGCTGGTTCGCGACGTGGGTCCCGCGGAAGCAGCGGGACCGGCGTGCGGTGGAGTCCGCGCGCCTCCGCCAGCGCATAGATCTCGTGCAGCGGGTACCAGTGCTCGGCAAGCACCTGCTGGCGCGCCGCCAGCCTGGTCGCGATCAGCTCGGCGCAGGCCTCGAGCGCGCGCTGCGCGAGCAAGGGTGCGGACGGGGCCAGGTCGGGATGGCGCCCGTTGAGCGAGGCGCGCAGCAGCCGGCGCCATGCGCGCTGCTGCGCCTGCCAGAGGGAGCAGGCCTTTCCGAAGGCGGCCGATTCGGCATGCCCGAGGGGCAGGGGCTTGCCTGCGAAGCGGCGCTGCTGCTCGGCGAGCGCGGCGCCCATGGGCGCTCGCAGCCGCTCGAGGATTGCCATATAGGCCGCGTGCCGCGGCGGCGCATCCTCGATCTCGTCCAGCAGGTCATTGAACGAGCTGCAGGCCTGGTCGGCGCTGGCCAGTGTGGTGCGGGCGAGCCACTCCTCGCAGCTGCGCAGGTCGTGCAGCAACGGGCGTGACGCGGGAAGGAAATCGCTGTGGATCATGCCAACCTCCTGTAGGGAGGGCGGCGCTGACGCAGCGCTGGATGCGTTGCCTCAGGCGGCGCCGTAGGTGACGCGCTCGAAGTCTCCCCCACGCTCGACGATGCCGGTGAGCATGAGCTCCTCGGCGCGGTCGCTGTAGGCTTCGATGACGCGTTTCGGTTTGTACCACCCAGCTGGAATGACCAAGGTCGCCGGCACCTTGAGCGCCGGCATTTCCGGCAACGATAGCGCCGGAAGGTATTTCTCGTTCATCGCGTTCAGGCCGAACGGCCGGATCGCGATTCCCTTCGGCGCACCGGGCAGCAGCCGCAGCCCGGTGCGCAACTCGAAGTCGTGTGACACCTCCAGCCAGCGCACCGTCGCGAGCGTGAAGCCGTTCGCGTCCGAGGGCCGCACCGCGACCAGCTGGTTGTGGGTGAGGCGGCCGCTGCCGCCGTCGGCGGGACGCTCGATGCGCATGCCGCCCAGGCTCTCGTCGAGCACGTTCCATTGCTCCAGCGCAAAGCCCTGCGCCTCGCCGTAGGCGTCTGCGCGCGCCACGGAAACGCGCCCGAAGGTGGCGATCTCGTCGCGCTCGGCCTTGCTCAGCTGGCGCGACTGGTTGGGCTGGAAGAACGCCTCGCCGGTGATGAAATAGTGCATCGTCGCGATGCCGGTGGTGAGCTGCGCGTGGCTGGAGCTGGGCTTGCGCGGCGCGGCGCGGGACTTCTTGTCCTCGCACCATTGCCGGTAGAGAAGCACGAGCAGCTGCTCGGCGCTGGCGGGTGTCAGTCCGTCGCCCAGGCCGAGTGCCTCGGGCAGCTCGCCCTTGCGCAGCATGGATACCCGCTTCCTGACGCTCTTGGCCACGCCGTCCAGGTTCAGGTAGCGCGTGCCCGCTCCCGGCTGCGCCGGGTTGTGCGCCGCGCCGGTCGCTGACCCGAGGTCCACCGCGAGCGGCGCGAGGCTGTACTCGGACGCGGGTGGGCGCAGCTGCACGAGCACCTTGCGCGCCCAGCGGTCCAGCCAGCGCGACACGTATGCGAGCTGGCGCGGCGGGTATTCGTTCGGGTTGGCCAGGTGCAGCAGCAGCACGTGGGCGTAGGTTTCGGCGCAGGTGGTCTCCGCGCCCTTGTTGACCGGATGCGGCACCTCGTCGTCGGCCACGTCGCGCTCTTCGGCGATGGCGTACACCTTGTGCAGCAGGCGCCAGTCGTCCGCGGTCGGCTGCATGCAGGCCTTGTAGTTCTCGGTGTAGCGTTGCGCCACGCACCACAGCACGCGCTGGCAGACCAGCGCCGCCTGCCCCTGTGGGCCCGCGCCGTCGACGATGGACCGCAGGCAGTGCTGGTAGCCGTGCGACAGGGCGTCCCACAGCGCGCTCACGCTCGTGTAGACGTCACGTTCGTTCTTTGCCAGCGGCACGGGACGCGGAGCGAACTTGCGCGCATGCTCGCCCTGGAGGAACTGCACCGGCTCGCGCAGCAATTCCAGGATCTTGAGTCGCTCGGTGGCGGGCGTCTCGAAACAGTTGAGCTCCTCGAGCTGGCCCAGCAGCCGGCCATGGGAAGGTGCCACGTTGATCAGCGGCAGTTCCTGCAGCCAGGTCGCGCAGGTGTTCGCGTCGGTGAAGTCCGGGCTGGCGTCCGTGCTGACGATCGGCAGGTCGAAGTTCGACATCAGGCGGCGCTCCGGCCCAGGCGCGCGTCGAGCGCGGCGGATAGCGTCGCCGCGGCGGGCGCTTGCCGGCAGGTCGCGGCGCGCACGGGCGCTGCCCACACCGACGCCGGGAAATGCCGGTCATCGGCAAAGCGCGGAATCACGTGCCAGTGGATGTGGGGCACCACGTTGCCGAAAGTCGCCAGGTTGATCTTGTCCGGTTGCATCAGTTCCCGCAGCGTCGCTTCAGTCGCGAACACCGCCTCCATCAAACGTTCCCTTGCCGCCGGCGCCAGGTCGGTCATTTCCCTGACATGGTCTCCAAGGATGACCCTGCAGAACCCCGGGTAATCCGCGTCGGCGACCAGCACCACCCGGCATGTCGCATCCTTCCAGAGCACCGTACCACCGTCAGATTTGCATAGTTCACAAGCACTTACCGTTAATTTTGTCACAAGCTTCTCCGATGGCCCGCTTATCGGGGCCGGAATGTGACAAAGGGTAGCAAACCCGGAAGGAGGCGTCGCGGACGCCCGGAACGGCGGAATTCAGCCTGCCGCAGCCGGTGCGGGCGCAGGGCGCAGGGGCTTTTCGTTGATCGGCAGGCAGAGCAGCATGCCCAGCACACCCAGCGCGATCGACAACTCCCACACGATGTCATAGGACCCGGTGGTGTCGAAAAGCAGGCCTGCGAGCCAGGCGCCCAGGAAGCCGCCGGCCTGGTGCGACAGGAACACGATGCCGAACAGCGTGGACAGGTAGCGCACGCCGAACACCTGCGCGACGATGCCGGAGGTCGGCGCCACCGTGCCGAGGTAGATGAAGCCCATCGCCGCGGAGAAGGCCAGCGCGAGTTCAGGCGTGGTCGGCAGCAGCAGCAGGGGTACGAAGATCACCGCGCGCGCGCCGTAGATGAAGGCCAGTACCCGGCCCTTGCGCCAGCGCGACGCGGCCCAGCCGAAATAGTAGGAACCGAAGATGTTGAACAGGCCGACCAGCGCGTAGGCCTGGGCGGCGACCGCCGGGCTCAGGCCCCGGTCCAGGAAAAAGGCCGGCAGGTGCGAGGAGATCAGCGACACGTGGAAACCGCATACGAAGAAGCTGGCGGTGAGCAGCCAGTAGCCGCTGTGCACGCGCGCCTCGCCCAGTGCCTGCGACAGCGACGCGGCCTCGCCGCCGGTGCGCCGGGGCGCATCCTGCGCGGCCCGGGTGGCGTAGATCAGCACCAGCATCGCGAGCGTGGCCACCGCCAGCCATGATGTGGCGAGGCGCCAGCCTGCGGCGGTCATCATGCTGTTGGCCAGCGGTACGACCAGGAACTGCCCGAGCGAGCCGCCCGACGTGATGATGCCGAAGGCCAGCGTGCGCCGCTCCGGCGGCACCACGCGCGCCACCGCGCCGAACAGCACGCTCATGCTCACCGCCGACAGCGCGATGCCCATCAGCACGCCGAACGTCAGGTGCAGCCCGGTGGGGCTCTGCGCCGAGGCGGCCAGCAGCAGCGACACGCCGTAGAGCACCGCGCCGAAGGCCGACACCTTCACGTGGCCGTAGCGGTCGGCCAGCGCCCCGGCGACCGGGTTGCCGAAGCCGATGACGATGGTCTGGATCGCGAGCGACAGGCCGAACACCTGGCGCCCGAGCTCCAGGTCCATGCTGATGGGGCGCAGGAACATCGCCAGGCCCTGGCGTATGCCCAGCGCGAGCGTGACGATGGTCGCGGCGCTGGCGATGATGATCCAGGCCGCGCGGCCCATCGGGATGCCCTTGCTCAAGCGCGGTCCCTGCTCACAGCAGCACCCGTTCTATGCCACCCGCATTGGCGCGCGCGACATAGTCGGCCATCCAGTTCTCGCCCAGCAGGTGGCGCGCCATCTCCACCACGATGTAGTCGGCGGTCGTGCCGGAGTCGTTGTCGAAACGCGACAGCCCCTGCAGGCACGACGGGCAGGAGGTGAGCACCTTCACCGGGCCCTGGTGCCCCGACGCGCGGATCGCGGCCGCGCCCTTCTTCATTTCTTCTTCCTTGCGGAAGCGCACCTGCGTGGAGATGTCCGGGCGGCTCACCGCGAGCGTGCCCGACTCGCCGCAGCAGCGCTCGCTGGCGGTGACGCCGCCGCCCATGAGGCTGTTCACCACCTTCATCGGCGAGTGCGTCTTCATCGGCGTGTGGCAGGGGTCGTGGTACATGTAGCGCGTGCCGGTGACGCCCTCCAGCTTCACGCCCTTCTCCAGCAGGTACTCGTGGATGTCCAGCAGGCGGCAGCCCGGGAAGATCTTGTCGAACTCATAGGCCTGCAGCTGGTCCATGCAGGTGCCGCAGGACACCACCACCGTGCGGATGTCGAGGTAGTTCAGGGTGTTGGCGACACGGTGGAACAGCACGCGGTTGTCGGTGATGATGCGGTCGCCGCGGTCCTGCTCGCCGGCCGAGGTCTGCGGATAGCCGCAGCAGAGGTACCCCGGCGGGAGCACGGTGATCGCGCCCACCTCGTAGAGCATGGCCTGCGTCGCCAGCCCCACCTGCCCGAAGAGGCGCTCCGAGCCGCAGCCCGGGAAGTAGAACACGGCCTCGGATTCGTCGGTCACCTTGCGCGGGTCGCGTATCACCGGGATGGTGCGGTTGTCCTCGATGTCCAGCAGCGCCCGCGCGGTGCGCTTGGGCAGGCCACCTGGCATGGGCTTGTTGATGAAATGGACCACCTGCGCCTTGAGCGGCGCGCGCCCGGTGGTGGCTGGCGGCTGGCGCGTCTGCGCACCGGTCAGCCCCAGTGACTTGGCCGCGCCGTGCGCGAAGCGCTGCAGCCGGTAGCCCGCGTCCACCATCAGCGTGCGCCCCAGCTTGACCATGGCCGGGTCGGTCGCGGTCAGGAAGGCCATCGCCGCCGCGGTGCCGGGATTGAACTTCTTCTTGCCCTGCTTGCGCAGGAAATTGCGCATGGCGATGGACACGTCGCCGAAGTCGATGTCCACCGGGCAGGGCGCCTCGCACTTGTGGCAGACGGTGCAGTGGTCGCCCACGTCGCCGAACTCCTCGAAGTGGCGCAGGCTCACGCCGCGGCGCGTCTGCTCCTCGTAGAGGAAGGCCTCGATCAGGAGGGAGGCGGCGAGGATCTTGTTGCGCGGCGAATACAGCAGGTTGGCGCGCGGCACGTGCGTGGAGCACACCGGCTTGCACTTGCCGCAGCGCAGGCAGTCCTTGATCGAGTCGGAGATGCGGCCGATGTCGGACTGCTCCAGGATCAGCGATTCCGAGCCGAGCAGGTTGAACGAGGGCGTGTAGGCGTTGGACAGGTCGGCCCCGGCCAGCAGCTTGCCGCTGTTGAAGCGCCCCTCCGGGTCGACTTCCTGCTTGAACGCGCGGAACGCCTCGATCTCGGCGGCGTCCAGGAACTCCAGCTTGGTAATGCCGATGCCGTGCTCGCCGGAGATCACCCCGCCCAGCTCCCGGGCAAGGTGCATGATGCGCGCCACCGCGGCCTGCGCCTCCTGCAGCATCCCGTAGTCGTCGGAGTTGACCGGCAGGTTGGTGTGGACGTTGCCGTCGCCCGCGTGCATGTGCAGCGCGACGAACACGCGCGAGCGCAGGATGCGCTTGTGCGTGGCGGCGATGCCTGCGCGCACGGGGCCGAACATCTCGCCGTCGAACAGGTCTTCCAGCCCGCCGCGCAGCTCGTCCTTCCAGGAGACGCGCAGGGTATGGTCCTGCAGCAGGTGGAACACCGCCATGCCCGGATGCGACACGGCCGCGAGCGCGGGCACGTGCGCCGGGTCCGCCCGCTCCACCGGCGTGTCCAGGTTGTCCAGCAGCCAGCGCCAGCGCGCGCGCGCGCCGGCGACCAGCGCGCGAGCCTCGGCGGGCCGCCCGCCCAGCAGCTCCGCCCGCAGCTCGCCGGCCTGCAGCTTGTCGTCATGCAGGTGCAGCGGCAGCTCGCCGTCCAGGTAGGCGTCCAGCGCGTCCAGCAGGCGCAGCTTGTTGGCCACCGACAGCTCGATGTTGATGCGCTCGATGCCGTCGGAGTAGTCGCCCAGCCGCTCCAGCGGGATGACCACGTCCTCGTTGATCTTGAAGGCGTTGGTATGGCGCGCGATCGCGGCGGTGCGGGCGCGGTCCAGCCAGAAGGTCTTGCGCGCCTCGGGCGAGACGGCGACGAAGCCCTCGGCGCCCCGCGCGTTGGCCAGGCGCACCACGTGCGAGGCGGCGCGCGCCACGGCGTCGTCGTCCTCCCCGACGATGTCTCCGATCAGGACCATCTTCGGCCGCCCGGACTTGCCGTCCACGCGGCGCGCCTTGGTCGCGTAGCCCACGGCCTTCAGGTAGCGCTCGTCCAGGTGTTCGAGGCCCGCCAGCAGCACCGGCGTGTCGCCCGCCGCCGCCTTGCCGGGACCGACCGAATCCAGGTACTGCTTGATCTCGACGATGGCCGGGACGCTGTTCCTGACCTGGCCGAAGAACTCCATGCACACGGTGCGCACCGCCCGTGGCATGCGGTGCAGGATGAAGCGAGCGCTGGTGATGATCCCGTCGCAGCCTTCTTTCTGCACGCCCGGCAGGCCTGCGAGCACCTTGTCGGTGACGTCCTTGCCCAGGCTGTGGTCCAGGCGCGTGACCTCGACCATGCGGCCATCCGGATCGACCATGCGCCAGGAGGCGAGGTTGTCCAGCGCCGTCCCCCATAGCACCGCCTTCTTGCCGCCGGCGTTCATGGCGATGTTGCCGCCTATGCACGACGCGTCGGCCGAGGTCGGGTCGCAGGCGAACACCAGGCCGGCGGACTCGGCCACGTCCATGGCGCGCTTGGTGACCACGCCCGCGCCGCAGTGGACGCTGGCCACGGATTTGGCCACGCCCGGCAGCGCCACGTGTTCCACGCCGCTGATCGCGTCCAGCTTCTCGGTGTTGATCACCGCCGACAGCGGCGTGAGCGGCACCGCGCCGCCGGTATAGCCGGTGCCGCCGCCGCGGGGGATGATGGTCAGGCCCAGCTCGATGCAATCGCGCACCAGGCCGGGCACCTCGTCCTCGCTGTCGGGCATCAGCACCACGAAGGGATACTCGACACGCCAGTCGGTCGCGTCGGTGACGTGCGACACGCGGGCGAATCCGTCGAAGCGGATGTTGTCGCGCCGCGTGCTGCGCGAGAATCGCTTCAGCGCGCGTGCGCGCAGCGACGCCATTGCCGCGAAACGCTGCTCGAATGCGGCCACCGCGCCGTGGGCGCGCTCGACCAGGAAATCCACCTTCTGCGAGCGCCTCGCCGCCTGTGCCAGGCCCGCACCATCGCTCGCGCCCTGCGTCTCGGATTCGCTGGAGAGCCTGCGCTTGTCGATCTCGGCGAGGCGGTGGCGCATGGCCTCCACCAGCATCCGGCGGCGCTTTGCATTCTCGAGCAGGTCGTCCTGCAGGTAGGGATTGCGATCCACCACCCAGATGTCGCCCAGCACCTCGTACAGCATGCGCGCGGACCGGCCGGTGCGCCTCTCGTCACGCAGTTCCTGCAGCGTGCTCCAGGCATCGGCGCCGAGCAGCCGGATCGCGATCTCGCGATCGGAGAACGAGGTGTAGTTGTACGGGATCTCCCGAAGGCGCGCGGTCATGGTCTGGCAGTCAATGTCGGCTGGCCGGGATGGCCGATCATTCTAACCCGCCGCGACGCAACAACCCGATAAGCCCTTGTACGGAAAGCGGTTATCGCCGGACCGCAGTCCGATCAGCCCCCCGGCCCTTTCGGCGCGTCATCCTGGATCGCCGGTTTGCCGCCGGACGCTTCGTCCCAGTCGCCGGGGAAGATGTCCACGTAACTGGGATGCACGGTGGCGAACACCAGGATCACCAGCAGCAAGGACAACAGGGTCATGGCCGAGGCGCCCGCCTTGGGCGATGCGAGGGTCGCGACCAGCAGCACGGCCACCCCGCCGACGGTGAGGAACAGCAGCAGGCCGAGCGTATAGACGGAGCCTGCCCGCCAATTGCGGGTCGAGGCGAAGAACGAATAGAACAGCGCCTTGCCGGGGGACATGCCATGCCAGACCACCAGCATGGGCGAGAACCAGTACGCCATCGCCACCGGCGTGAGCGTGAACAAGGCGATCTGGCCCGCCAGGCGCACTCTGTCGTCCTTGAACAGTTCCGGGTCGAGTCGGCTGGAAAACATGAAACTGGTGGCCAGGGTGCCGCCGTCGGCCAGCGCGGTCACCCCGAATGCCGCGCCGATGAGGACGTAGTAGGAGGCCCCCAGCGTCGCCAGCGCGCCAGCGCGCTGGCGGACCTGGCCCGCGAGCAGGGCCAGGCTCCGCTTGCCGTTGGAGGCGAACACCTCCGACATGCCGACGAACATGACCAGTACCACCGGCACCATGGCGATCACCAGGAAACGGCCGATGAACGCGATGTTGCCCAACGCGGATCCAGCCAGAATGAAGGCCACGGTCATGGCCAGCCACGTGAACGGGCGGCGGATGAACAGGCCCGAGCCACGCGTCAGCCAGCGCCAGCCATTTGCCGCGGGAACGATGCGCATGGAACGCTTCCCTCTTCGTTTTCCTGCAGGTTGCCGCGGGGATGCGGTGGATTCAGGCGGTACCCGGCCCGGTCATGGCCGTGGCGGAATCGCGCCGGAGCTCGAGTATCCGGCGGAAGTGCTCCGGATCGTGCGCGTGGGTGAGTTCCCCGGCGCGCGGCAGGTAGAAATCGTACAGGCGCGACAGCCAGAAACGCAGCGCGCCGGCGCGCAGCATCAGCGGCCAGGCCGCCACTTCATCGCCGGTGAAGGCGCGCACCGCGCGGTAGGCGCCGAGCAGGGCCTGCGCGCGCGCTTCGTCCAGCCGGCCGTCGGCGCGCACGCACCAGTCGTTGACGGTCACGGCGACGTCGTAGAGCAGCGCGTCGGTCCCGGCGAAATAGAAGTCGATGAAGCCGCCCAGCACGGGTTGGTCCGGGCCGGTGTCGGCGGCCCAGAGCACGTTGTCCCGGAACAGGTCCGCGTGCACCGGCCCGCGCGGCAGCCGGTCGTGGCGGTGCGCCGACTGGAACGCGAGCTCGGACTGAAGCAGCGCCTGCCGCGGGGCATCCAGGAAGGGCATCACCTGCGGCGCGGCTTCATGCCACCACTTCGGGCCGCGCGGGTTGTCCAGTACCGCGCCGTAGCTGCGTCCCGCCAGGTGCATGTCCGCCAGAACCGAGCCGATGACGCGGCAGTGCGCGACGCCCGGGGCCATCTGCGGCGCGCCCGGCAGGCAGGTCACCAGCGTGGCCGGCTTGCCGTTCAGGCTGCCCAGCAGCGCGTTGTCGCAGTCGGCGATCGGCGCCGGGCAGGGTATGCCGTGGCGCGCCAGGTGCGACATCAGGTTGAGGTAAAACGGCAGGTCGGCCGCGCTCAGGCGCTCGAACAGCGTCAGTACGTAGCGCCCGTGCGTGGTCGTGACGAAATAGTTGGTGTTCTCTATGCCCGCGGCGATGCCCTTCAGCCCGACCAGGGTGCCGATGGAATAGCGCTCCAGCCAGGTGCTGAGTTCCTCGGTGCTGACGGTGGTGAAGACCGACATGGCGTGTCGCTGCTGCGCGGCTTGGCGGTCGCGGGGTGGGGCCGGCCGGCAGTCCGGCGGCTCAGAATTCGAAGATGCGCCACATGGGCGCGCGCAGGCCGGGGCCCATGGTGGTGGCCGGACCGGTGGCCGGCTCGACTTCCTCGACCATGTAGTACACGCTGCCGTCGGGCCGTGTGACCTTGATCGCGCGCTTCCCGGCGCGCACCACTTCTTCCACCTGGTCATTGGCACCGGGGCCGATGCGTACCGGCGGTTCGCCCAGGTCGTCCTGCACGCCCGGCGGGGGCGGGGGCGCGGCGGGCAGCGGTTCCAGTTTCGGCGGCTGCTGCGCGGCGGCGGGCATGGGCAGGATTGCGAAGGCCGACGCGGTGATCAGCACGATCATTGCGGACGCTAGCGGGCGAAATCGCATGGGATTCTGGTGGTTCTGCGTGGACGGACAGTTTATCAGAGGCATGACCGCCTCCCCCCAGGATCGCGCCGCGCGGATCACAGGTTGAGCAGCGATTCGCGCTCCGCCGGCAGCGGTGCGAAGCTGCGGTGCTCGTAGTGCTTGAAGATCGCATCGACCATGGCCTGCGGGTCGTCCAGCACCTGCATCAGGTTCATGTCCTCGGGCGCGATCATGCCCT
>CAIVVS010000317.1 GCA_903909415.1 uncultured Pseudomonadota bacterium
CGAGATCGAGGCGGCCGGATACAGCGTGGCCTTCAACGGCCAGAAGACCTACAACGGCGTGGCCATTCTCGCGCGCGGCGGCATGGACGCGGTGGCGATGGACATTCCCGGCTTCGACGACGAGCAGAAGCGCGTGATCTCCGCGACCGTCAACGGGACCCGCGTGGTCTGCGCCTACGTGCCCAACGGCCAGTCGGTGGACAGCGACAAGTACCAGTACAAGCTGCGCTGGCTGGCGGCCTTCGAGGCCTGGCTGAAGGGCGAACTCGCCGCGCACCCGCGACTGGCGGTGCTGGGCGACTACAACATCGCCCCCGAGGACCGCGACGTGCACGACCCGGTGGCCTGGAAGGACCAGGTGCTGTGCTCGGTGCCGGAGCGCGAAGCCTTTTTCCGGCTCATCGGCCTGGGCTTCACCGACAGCTTCCGGATGTTCGAGCAGCCCGAGCGCAGCTTCAGCTGGTGGGACTACCGGATGAATGCCTTCCGCCGCAAGATGGGCGTGCGCATCGACCACATCCTGCTGTCACCGGAACTGGCCGCGAGCTGCAAGCGCTGCGACGTGGACATCGAGCCGCGCAAGCTGGAGCGGCCGTCGGACCATGCGCCGGTGATCGCCGAAGCCGGCTGAGACTGCCCGGTCAATCGGGCCGCGCGGTTCAGGCAATCCACTCCGATACCGGCGCGCGCGCTTCCTGCAGCGGCTGGCAGACCACGTCCACCAACGTCGGCGCATCCAGTTCCACCGCCTGCCTGAGCACGCCGGCCAGTTGCGCGGGATCCTCGACGCGCCAGCTCTTCACCCCGAACGCCGTCGCCACCGCCGCATGGTCGGTGCGCGCGAAATCCACCGAGAAATAGCGCTCGCCGAAGCTGGTCTTCTGACCGGCCTTGATCCAGCCGTAGGTCGCGTTGGACACCACCACCATGGTGATGGGGATGCGGTGTCGCACCAGGGTTTCCATCTCGCCGCAGGTGAAGCCGAAGGAGCCGTCGCCCATCACCGCGACCACCTTCGCATCGGGGCGCGCGAACCAGGCGCCGGCCGCCGCCGCCATCGAATAGCCCAGCGCGCCATGCGCGCGGTTGCTGAAGCAATGCCGTCCGATGCGCTTCTGCACGTAGTAGGCCGAGAAGTAGGGACAGGGCGTGCCGGCATCAGCGACCACGATGGCGTCGTCCGGCAGGACCGACTGCAGGTCCGCGACCAGGCGCTCGGGCCGGATGGGCGTGTCCTTCGATTCGGCCAATGCGCGGAACGCGGAGAACTTCGCCTCGCGCGCGGCGGCAACCGCCTGCGCGCCCCAGGCGCCTGCCTGCATTGCCGGCAGTGCGGCGACGATGCCAGCGAGGCCCGGCTTCGCATCGCCCACCATCGCGACTGCAGTCGGGTAGTTCGCGCCCGGCACGCGCGGGTCGGCGTCCAGGTGCAGCACGGTGGCGCCGCCCGGCGCCGGGTAGCGCCAGCGCTCGGTGGTCACGGACCCCGCGCGGCAACCGATGAAAAAGACGAGGTCGGCTTCCTGCACCACGCCGCGCGTGGGCAGCACGCCGCCATTCGACCCCACCACGCCCAGCGCCAGCGCATGGGTCTCATCGATGGAGCCCTTGCCGCTGATGGTGGTGGCGACCGGCGCGCCCAGCGCGGTCGCCAGCGCGAGCAGTTCGGCCTGCGCGCCGGCGATCACCACGCCGCCGCCGACCACCAGCACCGGTCGCTTCGCGCCGGCCAGGCGTTCGGCCGCTTCGCGCATCGCGCCCTCGTCCGGGGTGCAGCGCCGCGCCGGGATGGATGCCATCGCCGCATCGGCCCAGACCTCGGACGCGTCCACCATCTGCTTCTGCACGTCAAAGGGCAGCGCGAGGTGGGTGGCGCCCGGGCGCTGCGAGGCCATCTCGGCGAAGGCGCGGCGCACCAGTCGCGGCAGGTCGGACGCGCGGTCGATCACCGCGTTCCACTTGGTGAGCGGGCGGTACAGCGCCTGCTGGTCGAGTTCGGTCAGCGCGAATCGGCCGCGCGCCGAGGTGGAGATGTCGGAGTTGAACGCCAGCAGCGGCACCGAGGACTCGTTGGCCTCGACCACGCCGGGCAGCAGGTAGGTGGCGCCGCCGCCGCTGGGGCCCTCGCACACGCCCACGCGGCCGGACACGCGCGCGTAGCCGTCGGCCATGTAGGCGGCGGAGCGCTCGTCGCGGGTGAGCACGTGGGTCATGCCGTGGTCCAGCCGCGCCAGCGCGTCGTAGAACGGCAGGCTGGTGTCGCCGCACAGCCCGAAGACGTGGCGCACGCCGGACAACTGCAGCATGCGCGCGAAGGCTTCCGCGCCGGTGATCTGGCTGGTCTTGCTTTCCATGTCGCCACCCCTGGTTGAGGAGCGGCGAGTATAGCGGTGGGCCGAAGCGGTTCAGTTGGCCTTGACTCAGTCCGCCTTGATGTTCGCCTCGCGCGCCACCTTGGTCCAGCGCGCGATGTCGTTGGCGATGAACCTGGCGAACTCCTCCGAGGGCATGCCCGACGGGTCCACGCCCAGCGCGTTGAAGCGCTCGCGCACGTCGGGCAGGCCGACGATGCGCACCACTTCCTGCTGCAGCCGGCCGAGCACCGGCGCCGGCGTCGCGGACGGCACGAACAGGCCCATCCAGATGGTGATGTCCATGCCCTGCAGCCCCGCCTCGCCCATGGTGGGCAGGTCCGGCCAGGAGGGATGGCGCGTGGCGGAAGTCACCGCGAGTCCGCGCACCTTGCCGCCCTTGAGCGGGCCGGACGCGGGCGGCGGATCGGCCAGCGCCATGGTCAGTTCGCCCGACATGATGGCGTTCACGAAGTCGCCGCTGCCCTTGTACGGGATCTGCTGGAAGCGCGTGCCGGCCTGCAGGTTGAACAGTTCGCTCGCCAGCTGGAAGGTCGCGGCGGTGGAGCCGTAGTTCACCCTGGACGGATTGGCCTTGGCGTAGTCGATCAGCTCGCGCACGTTCTTCACCGGCAGCTGGTTGGGCACGATCAGGATCAGCGGGAAGGACCCGAGCATCGCGATCGGCGTGAAGTCCTTGAGCGTCGCGTACGGCAGCTTGGAATAGATCGCCGGGTTGATCGCCATCGGCCCGCTCGGGCCGATCAGGATGGTGTGGCCGTCGGCGGCGGACTTGGCCACCGCATCCACGCCGATCACGCCTTGCGCGCCGGGACGGTTCTCGACCAGCACCGGCTGGCCGAGCGCGTCGGCGAGCTTCGCGCCGACCACGCGCGCGACGATGTCGTTGCCACCACCGGCGGTGAACGGCACGACCAGGCGCAGCGGCTTGGACGGAAAGGTCTGCGCCTGCGCGGGCAGGACGCAGGACAGGAGCGCGGCAACGGCGGGCAACACCCACCGGCCGCGCGCGGACCGCAGGGACAAGAACGACAGCGCGGGGAATGCGGACACGGACACCTCCTCCAAGAGAATCCTCCGCGCGCATTGTGCACGGATGCTTGGGGAAGGAAAGCGGCGCTGCACAACGCCCCCCGGAAACCACAACGCCCGCTGTCGCGGGCGTTGGGTGCCGAGCGACTCAGTGCGCGTCGGTCAGGCGATCGCCTCGTAAGCCGGCAGGGTCAGGAACTCCACGTACTCGCCCAGCGTGATCTGCTCGAACAGCTTCGCGCCCTCGGGATACTTGCCCGCGGCCCAGGCGGCGTCGCCCAGGTAGGTCTTCACCTTGGGCAGCTCCTCGGCGACCAGCTTGCTGAACAGTTCCGCGGTGACCTTGCGGCCGTCGTCCAGCTTGCCCTTGTCCGAGCGTATCCATTGCCAGATCTGCGAGCGCGAGATCTCGGCGGTGGCGGCGTCTTCCATCAGGTTGAACACCGGCACGCAGCCGTTGCCCGCCAGCCAGGCGCCCAGGTACTGGATGCCGACCGAGATGTTGTTGCGCAGGCCCGCTTCGGTGATCGGCGCCTCGGGCTTGAAGTCCAGCAGGTCCTTGGCCGACACGTTCACGTCCGGGCGCTGCTTGCCGTACTGGTTGGGCGTGGGCATGTGCTTGTCGAACACTTCCTTGGCGATCGGCACCAGCGCCGGGTGCGCCACCCAGGTGCCGTCGCAGCCGTCGGTGACCTCACGCAGCTTGTCCTGGCGCACCTTCTCCAGCGCGGCCTCGTTCGCCGCCGGGTCGTTCTTGATCGGGATCTGCGCCGCCATCCCGCCCATGGCCGGCGCGCCGCGCTTGTGGCAGGTCTTGACCAGCAGCAGCGCGTAGGCGCGCATGAACGGCGAGGTCATGGTGACCTGCGAGCGGTCGGCCAGGCAGAAGTCCTTGTTGCGGCGGAACTTCTTGATGCAGGAAAAGATGTAGTCCCAGCGCCCGATGTTCAGGCCGGCGGAGTGCTCGCGCAGCTCCCACAGGAACTCGTCCATCTCGAAGGCGGCGACCACGGTCTCGATCAGGCAGGTGGCGCGGATCGAGCCGTGCGGCACGCCCAGGTCCTTCTGCGCCATGGTGAAGATGTCGTTCCACAGCCGCACTTCCAGGTGCGACTCCATCTTGGGCAGGTAGAAGTAGGGGCCGCTGCCGCGCGACAGGAGCTCCTTGGCGTTGTGGAAGAAGTACAGCCCGAAGTCGAAGATGCCGCCGGCGACCTTCTTGCCGTCCACCAGCATGTGCTTCTCGTCCAGGTGCCAGCCGCGCGGGCGCGGCAGCAGCACCGCGGTCTTGTCGTTCAGCTTGTAGGACTTGCCGTTCTGCTCCAGCGTGATCGTGCGCCGCACCGCGTCGCGCAGGTTGATCTGCCCGTCGATCATGTTGTCCCAGGTGGGGCAGTTGGCGTCCTCGAAGTCGGCCATGAAGGTGGACGCGCCGCAGTTGAGCGCGTTGATCACCATCTTGCGGTCGGTGGGGCCTGTGATCTCCACGCGCCGGTCCTGCAGGTCGGCGGGCTGCGCGGCGACCTGCCAGTCGCCCGAGCGGATGTGCGCGGTGTCGGGCAGGAAGTCCGGCAGCTTGCCTGCGTCGAACTCCTTCTGGCGCGCGGCGCGCGCGGCCATCAGTTCCTGGCGGCGCGGCTCGAAGGCGCGGTGCAGCCTGGCGACGAAGGCGATCGCCTCGGGCGTGAGGATGCTGCGGTATTCGGGCGTGATGCGGCCGTGGATATCCACGCCGGCGGGGAGTGTGTCGCTCATCGGGGGCCTCGCTCAGTGTGCAGGTCCTGGGCGAAAACCCAGGATGCAGGTGGTCGCCGGGACGGGAGCGGGCAGGAAGCGGCACGCATCGGCAGCCCGGCACGGGGGACTGCAATGCCGGGAAGTGTATTCGGCGACGCGCCGTTCCGCAATATGAATTGCGTTCCGGATTATGAAATATCGAGAGGCCGAAAATACCCCCGAAATCCCATAAACCGCTGATTTAATTCACTATTTCTGCATGCCCCCGAATGATGCATGTCCACCCGGGGGCACCGCAGGCCTCCCTACTCCACGCTGCTCTTGCCGTCGATGCCCAGCTCCTGGATCTTGCGCGTGATGGTGTTGCGCCCGATGCCCAGCAGCGTCGCCGCCTCGATGCGGCGCCCGGCGGTGTGCGCCAGCGCCTTGCTGATCAGCGTCTTCTCGAACGAGCGCGTGAGCGAGTCCATGATCTCGGACTCCCCGCGCACCAGCATGCGCTCGGCCTCGCGGCCCAGCACCGCGATCCAGTTCGCGTCATCGGCCGGGGCCGAGGACTCGCGCAGCTCGGACGGCAGGTCGCCGACCTCGATCACCTGCGTGGGCGCCATCACCGTCAGCCAGTGGCACAGGTTCTCGATCTGGCGCACGTTGCCCGGGAAGTCCTGCGCCGCGAGGAAGCCCATCGCCGCGTCGGTGAGGCGCTTGGGTTCCACGCCCAGCTCGCGCGCCGACTTGGCGAGGAAGTGCTTGGCCAGCAGCGGGATGTCCTCGCGCCGCTCGCGCAGCGTGGGCAGGCGCAGGCGGATCACGTTGAGGCGGTGGAACAGGTCCTCGCGGAACTGCCCCTCGCGCACCCGCGCTTCCAGGTCCTGGTGGGTGGCGGCGATCACGCGCACATTGGCGCGTATCGGCTGGTGCCCGCCGACGCGGTAGAAGGTGCCGTCGGACAGCACGCGCAAGAGGCGCGTCTGCAGGTCCGGCGGCATGTCGCCGATCTCGTCGAGGAACAAGGTGCCGCCCTCGGCCTGCTCGAAGCGGCCGCGGCGCATCGCCTGCGCGCCGGTGAAGGCGCCGCGCTCGTGGCCGAACAGCTCGGACTCGAGCAGGTCCTTGGGCATGGCCGCGGTGTTGATCGCGACGAAGGGCTTGGACGCGCGCAGGCTGTGGCGGTGCAGCGCGCGCGCCACCAGTTCCTTGCCCGAGCCGGACTCGCCGGTGATCAGCACCGTGGCGGCGGACTGGCTAAGCCGGCCGATGGCGCGGAACACCTCCTGCATGGACGGCGCCTGGCCGAGGATCTCGGGCGTGCCGATCTGCTCGACTTCCGGCGCCTCCTCGCGCGAGGACTCGTCCAGCGCGCGGCGGATCAGGTCCACCGCCTGGTCCACGTCGAAGGGCTTGGGCAGGTATTCGAACGCGCCGCCCTGGAAGGCGGCCACGGCGGACTCGAGGTCCGAGTACGCGGTCATCACGATCACCGGCAGCGCCGGGTACTGCTGCTTCACGGTCTGCAGCAGTTCCAGCCCGGAGGTGCCGGGCATGCGGATGTCCGAGACCAGCACCTGCGGGGCGCCGGCAGGCAGCGCGTCTATGGCTTCCTGCGCGAGCGCGAAGGTCTTGAACGGGATGCCCTCGCGCGTGAGCGCTTTCTCGAACACCCAACGTATGGAACGGTCGTCATCGACAACCCAGACCGGTTTCATCGCCTTGATTCCTTCCGGCATGCGAACGGGGTTCGCCGCCTGGTCTACAGCAGTGGTATCACTACGCGGAAACAGGTCCGGCCGGGGACGCTCTCGCATTCGATCACGCCTTGGTGGTTTTGCACGAAGGTCTGCGCCAGAGTCAGGCCGAGGCCGGTTCCGCCCTCGCGGCCCGAGACCAACGGGAAGAACATGCGTTCCCGCAGTTCTTCCGGTATGCCCGGACCGTTGTCCACCACTTGCAATTCTAATGCCAGCCTGTGGTGCTTCTTGGCGAGCGTCACCTGGCGGGCGATGCGCGTGCGCAGCGCGATCTCGGCCCTGGGCCGGTCGCCGCGCGGCGCCGCCTTCCCGCCGCCGGCCCCGGCCGCACCCATGGCCTGGGCGGCGTTGCGCGCGATGTTGAGCACCACCTGGATCAGCTGCTCGCGGTCGCCCTGGAACTCCGGCAGGCTGGCGTCGTAGTCGCGCACGATGGCGATGCCGTCCGGGAACTCCGCCAGCAGCAGGCTCCTGACGCGCTCGCACACCTCGTGGATGTTCATCGGCCCGCGGTGCGTGGGGCGGTGCGGGGTGAGCAGCCGGTCCATCAGCAGCTGCAGCCGGTCGGCCTCCTTGATGATCACCTGGGTGTACTCGCGCAGCTCGGCGCGGTCCAGTTCGCGCTCCAGCAGCTGGGCCGAGCCGCGCAGGCCGCCCAGCGGGTTCTTGATTTCGTGCGCGAGGTTGCGGATCAGCACCCGATTCGCCTCGTGCTGCGACTGGCGCGTCTCCTCGCGCTCGATGCGCAGCTGCTGGTCGATCTGGCGCAGCTCCAGCACCATGCCGAAACCGGGATCCTCCAGCGGCGTGACGATGCAGTTCAGGTGCAGCGGCTCGTGGCCGGGCCGGGTGAGCACGAGGTTCGGGTCCACGAAGCCGCGGCCCTCGGCGGCGGCCTGGCGCAGGTTGTCGCCGAACGCGGCCGCGTCGACGAACAGGTCGGGAAACACATGGCCCTGCACCGAGCGCGCACCCACCGCGAACAGGCTCTCGGCGGAGGCATTGGCGTGGATGATGCGCAGGTCCGCGTCGAGCACGATCACGGCGGTGGCCAGCAGGTCCAGGCCGGAGAGGTTCATCACCGCCATGCGGGGCGTCCCTGGATCGGCGCGCGGGGGACGGCGCGGCCCCGGCCCGGCCGCCTTACCTCAGGCCGGACAGCGTCTTGCGCAGCTCGGCGACGTTCTTCTCGTGCTGCTCGACGGCTTCCTGGAAGGGCTTGAGGCGGTCGAGCACGCGCTGGTAGTTGCGCTCGTCGCCGTTGCGTATGCCCTGCTGCTCCTCGAGCTTGCGGCGCGCAGCCGCGAGGCGCTTTTCCTCGTCGTCCAGCTCCGACTGCAGGATCTTGCGCCGGCCGTCGTCGCGCGACTTCTGGGTGTTCGGGTCCACGCGTGCCGCGGTGGCGGGCTGCCTGGCAGCCGGTGCCGGGGCGGGCGCGGACGCAGGGGCGGAGGACACCTTCTCCTCGACCACCACGCAGTTCTTGCCCAGCGTCTCGGACTTCTCGCTGGTGTAGAAATTCCGCTTGCCGCCCTCGCCCGCGCAGCCGTAGAGCACGCGTCCCTGCCCCGAGGCGGTGGCGGAAGCCAGGGCCAGGCAGGCAAGCAGGGCAAGTCGGGTCGGTATGGGCCGCATCGGATAACCTCCGGAACGCAGAGGGAACTTTAACTGTAGCCCAAGAAGGCGCTGATTTCAAATAATAATTCCCCATTCCGTGACAGGGTTGGCAGAAACGCAAAAGGGGTGGCAAAGCCACCCCTTTTGTGCCTGCCGGCCCGGCTTCCGGACCCGGCCTCGCGGCCGGACCCCGGAAGGGGCGGCGAACCAGCCCTGCTTACAGGCTGTAGTACATGTCGAACTCGACCGGATGGGTCGTCATGCGGAAGCGGGTGACCTCTTCCATCTTCAGCGCGATGTAGGCGTCGAGCATCTCGTCGGTGAACACGCCGCCCTTGGTCAGGAAGGCGCGGTCCTTGTCGAGGTGTTCCAGGGCCTGGTCGAGCGACGAGCACACGTTCGGGACCTTCTTGGCCTGCGAGGGCGGCAGGTCGTACAGGTTCTTGTCGATCGGGTCGCCGGGGTGGATCTTGTTCTGCACGCCGTCCAGGCCCGCCATCAGCAGCGCGGAGAACGCCAGGTACGGGTTCGCCGTGGGATCCGGGAAGCGCACTTCGACGCGGCGGCCCTTGGGGTTGGACACGAACGGGATGCGGCAGGAGGCCGAGCGGTTACGGGCCGAGTACGCCAGGTTGATCGGCGCCTCGAAGCCGGGAACCAGGCGCTTGTAGCTGTTGGTGCCCGGGTTGGTGATCGCGTTCAGCGCCTTGGCGTGCTTGATGATGCCGCCGATGTAGTACAGCGCGAACTCGGACAGGCCCGAGTAGCCGTTGCCGGCGAACAGGTTGGTGCTGCCCTTCCACACGGACTGGTGCACGTGCATGCCGGAACCGTTGTCGCCGACGACGGGCTTGGGCATGAAGGTGGCGGTCTTGCCGAACGAGGCGGCGACGTTCCACACCGTGTACTTCAGGATCTGCATCCAGTCGGCGCGCTTGACCAGCGAGTTGAACTTGGTGCCGATCTCGCACTGGCCGGGGGCCGCGACTTCGTGGTGGTGGACCTCGACCTCGACGCCCTGGGCTTCCAGCGCCAGACACATCGCGTTGCGCAGGTCCTGCAGCGAGTCGGCCGGGGCGACCGGGAAGTAGCCGCCCTTGACCGGGGCGCGGTGGCCCATGTTGCCTTCTTCGTAGTCGATGCCGCTGGACCACGGGGCTTCCATCGAGCGGATCTTCACGCCGCAGCCGGACATGTCGACGTTCCAGGTCACGCCGTCGAACACGAAGAACTCGGGCTCGGGGCCGAAGTAGGCCACGTCGCCGATGCCGGAGGACTTGAGGTAGGCCTCGGCGCGCTTGGCGATGGTGCGCGGGTCGCGGTCATAGCCCTTGCCGTCGGACGGCTCGAGCACGTCGCAGGAGATGTTGAGGACTTTTTCCTCGGTGAACGGGTCCATGCGGACCGAGTCCGGATCGGGCATGAGCAGCATGTCCGAGGCTTCGATGCCCTTCCAGCCGGCGATCGACGAACCGTCGAAGGCGTGGCCGGACTCGAACTTGTCCATGTCGAACATCTTGGCAGGCACCGAGACGTGCTGTTCCTTGCCCTTGGTGTCGGTGAAACGGAGGTCGACGAACGTGACCTCCTTCTCCTTGATCATCTTCAGCACGTCGTTGGCAGTGGTTGCCATGTCGCTTCTCCTGACTGGTTTGACGGGGGTTTTTACGGAATCTCGCCGGAAAGTCGTTGTCGACCACCGGATTTGACGCTAATGGCAGCAGAAACCATGCCAAGAAAGCCAAAATAGGCTGCCGTTGTACCACAAAGGTGCGGGCAGCGACCCTGGCAGCACAATTGCACTGACATAGTGCAAACGCCCGGATTCATGCACCATTTCCGGGAATGCGGATCTGGACGGCCGGTCGGCGGCCTGCGGCGCTGTCTTTATACTGCGCGCTCCCCCACCCGCCCGCCGACCCGCCATGACCGACAAGCAAAGCCTGCTCGCCCGCGCCAGCCAGCGCAAGGCCGAGATGAAACTCGACTACGCCGGCGCGCTGAACCCGGCCGAAGCCTGGGCCCTGACCCAGGCCGACCCGGCGGCGCGCATCGTGGACGTGCGCACCGAGGCCGAGTGGGCCTGGGTGGGCCAGCCGCCCGGGGTGGTGTCCATCGAATGGAACCAGTGGCCGCAGAGCACGCGCAACCCGGACTTCCTCGCCGAACTGGACAAGGAAGTCCCCAAGGACGTGCCGGTGATGTTCCTGTGCCGCTCGGGCGTGCGCTCGCATGGCGCCGCCATTGCCGCCACCCAGGCCGGCTGGTCGTGCGCCATCAACATCCTCGAGGGCTTCGAGGGCGACAAGGATGGCAACGGCCAGCGCAACAGGGTCGGCGGCTGGCGCAAGGCCGGCCTGCCCTGGTCGCAGCCCTGATCTCCCGGGGCCGGCGGGCGTCCTGAACAGTCTGTTCACGGGCGCACGCTGGCAAGTCGGGTCGCCGGCCGCATACTTCACGGCATGAAAACGTCCATGCCCTCGCTGTTCCTGTCCCACGGCGCGCCCAACGTGGTGCTGCATCCCAGCCCCACGCGCGACTTCCTCTCCTCGCTGGGCAAGACCCTGCCGCGGCCCGAGGCGATCCTGGTCGCCTCGGCGCACTGGGAAACCGCCGCGCCCGCGCTCAACACCAGCGCGGCGCCGGACACCATCCATGACTTCTACGGCTTCGAGCCGGAGATGTACCGCATGCGCTACGCCGCGCCGGGCGCGCCGTCGCTGGCGCGCGAGGCCGCAGGCCTGCTGGACGCCGCCGGGCTCACGCCGCAGTTCGACGACGTGCGCGGACTGGACCACGGCGCCTGGTCGCCGCTGATGCTGATGTATCCCGGCGCGGACATCCCGGTCGCGCAAATCTCGGTGCAGCCGCGCGCCGATGCGCGCCACCACCATGCGCTGGGCCGCGCGCTGGCGCCGCTGCGCGAGCGCGGCGTGCTGGTCGTGGGTTCGGGCAACGCCACCCACAACCTGCGCCACATGATGCCCGACGGCAGCGCGCCGCCGGCCTGGGTGAGCGAGTTCGCCCAGTGGATGCGCGGCGCGGTGGCCGAAGGCCGCGACGAGGAACTGCTGGACTGGATGGCGCGCGCGCCGCACGCGCTGAAGAACCATCCTTCGCCGGAACACTACCTGCCGTTCTTCGTCGCCATGGGCGCGGGCTCGGCGGGCCAGCGCGGCGAACTGCTGTACGACGGCTACACCTTTGGCGTGCTGGCGATGGACGCCTATCTATTCCACTGAGCTGCTCCACTGAGCCGTTCCTCCGGGCGGTCGCCCCGAACGGCGCCACGGCGCGCGGCGCGCCCTTCGGTCGGGCGCGGCGAAACGCGTAGAATTTCCGGCACCCATCACGCACTGCGCCGGAGCCTTCCTTGATCCATTCCCTTCGTGGCACCCGCGGCATGGCCGTGGCGCCCAATTCCCTGGCCGCACAGTCGGCGCTGGACGTGCTGCGCGACGGCGGCAACGCAATCGAGGCGATGATCGCCGCGGCGGCCACCATCGCGGTGGTCTACCCGCACATGAACTCCATCGGCGGGGACAGCTTCTGGCTGCTGTCCATCCCCGGCCAGGCGCCCGGCGCGATCGACGCCTGCGGCGCGGCGGCCCAAGCCGCCACCTTCGACTGGTACCGCGAGCGCGGCATCACCGGCGCCATCCCGTTCCGCGGCGGCGTCGCCGCCAACACCGTGGCCGGCACCATCTCCGGCTGGGGCGCGGCCTACGAGCTCTCGGTGCGCACGCTCAAGGGCCGCATGCCGCTGCGCCGGCTGCTGGCCGACGCGATCCACTACGCCGAGTCCGGCATCCCGGTCACGCAAAGCCAGGCCAGCAACACCACCAACAAGCGCGCCGAGCTGGAACCGCAGCCCGGCTTCGCGCAGACCTTCCTGGTGGACGGCCAGCCGCCGACGGTGGCGAGCCTCTTCCATCAGCCGCGCATGGCGGCGACGCTCAAGCGCATCGCCAAGGCCGGCACCGAGGACTACTACCGCGGCGAACTCGCCAAGTCCATCGCCGCCGACCTGCAGTCCGTCGGCAGCCCGATCACGCGCGAGGACCTCGCCGCGCACCGGGCCATCCTGCGCGACCCGCTGGAGCTGTCCCACTCGGCAGGCAAGGTCTACAACATGACCCCGCCGACGCAGGGCCTAGTGTCGCTGATGATCCTCGGCATCCTGGACGAGCTGGACGTCTCGCGCCACGGCCCGATGACCGCGGACTACGTGCACCTGTGCGTGGAGGCCACCAAGCAGGCCTTCCGCGTGCGCGACGCCCACATCACCGACCCCACCCGCATGACGGTGGACCCGCGCCAGTTCCTCACCAGGGAGAAGCTGCGCGAACTCGCCGCCAACGTGGACCGGCGCCGCGCCGCGCCCTGGGGCAAGGGCAAGGGACCGGGCGACACCATCTGGATGGGCGTGGTCGACGGCGAAGGCCGCGCCGTGTCCTTCATCCAGAGCATCTACCATGAGTTCGGCTCGGGGGTGGTGCTGGCCAAGTCCGGGATCAACTGGCAGAACCGCGGCTGCAGCTTCTCGCTCAACCCGGCGCACATCAACGCGCTCGCACCCGGCAAGAAGCCTTTCCACACCCTCAACCCGGCGCTCGCCCGCCTGGACGACGGCCGGCTGATGGTCTACGGCACCATGGGCGGCGACGGCCAGCCGCAGACGCAGAGCGCGGTGTTCACGCGCTGCATCGTGCACGGCATGAGCCCGCAGGCCGCGATCACCGCGCCGCGCTGGCTGCTCGGGCGCACCTGGGGCCAGACCAGCGATTCGCTCAAGCTGGAATCACGCTTCGACGCGCACGTGGCGCGGACGCTGTCGGACTACGGCCACGACGTGGAAATCCTGCAGGCCTTCGACGAAACCGTCGGCCACGCCGGCGCGATCATCCGGCATCCGAACGGGGTGCTGGAGGGTGGAGCGGATCCGCGGTCGGATGGGGCGGTGGCTGCCTTCTAGCTTGCCTGAGTAGAAGCAGGCCAGCGCAACACCGGACCGATTCAGCCGTCAGCAGCGCTGCGTCCTGGGATTGCATGCGACCGCCTCGGTTGCCACTCCGGCTGCAGCGGCAGCCTTGAATCGCTGCTGCTGCGCCATCTCCTGATGCTGGATGCAGGCGGGAACCCGCGCCGGATCGTTCGTGCGCCTTGCCGTCTTGCCCTGCTCGCATTTCACCCGAAGGGTTTCCGTGCGCGCCGCCAACGCGGCCTGCGAGTTCTGCATAGCCCTCGCTTGCTGGACCGATTCCGCCTGCGCCAACTGGACGCGTCGCTGCTGGCCCTCCATGCGCAGCCGTTCCTGCTCCCGGGACCGCTCATCGGCCTGGCGGCGCGCTTCATCCTGTTGCCGCGCGACCAGTTCGAGGCGCGACCGCTCCGCTTCTGCACGGCGTTGGCTTTCCTGCTCCTGTTGCCTCGTGATCAACGCCACGCGTTCGCGCTCGGCGGCGACCTTCTGTGCGGCGATTTCCTTCTGAGTATCGAGGTAAGGACGCACGCCGAGGAAGTAGGCAAACAAGGAAACCACGCAGACGAATCCCAGCGCCATCCCCCATGACCGCCTGGCTCCCGTTGCAGGCCCATGCGCGGCGCCGCTGGTGGCGCCGGTAAATGCGGGCGCAGCACTGCGAGACACCTCGCCAATGTGGGGCAAAGGGACATCCCCGCTTCCGCCGACGGAAGCGGCTGCCTCGTGAGCGATTCGAAGGGGGCACCCCTCTTCGGAGAGCGCCCGTACGATGAAGTCACGCGCGTAGCCGAGTGCCGACAGTTCCCTTGCCATGTCGGCCATCTCGGCGACGAACATCCTGTCGGCATCAGCCCGGGTGCCTACCGCGCGCACACCACTTGCCGCGACGGCCACGTGTCCGACACCCTTGTCGTACTCCCTGCGCATGTCCGCATTGCCCAGTACGGACATGGCGGTGAACACCTCGAGAAAACGGATCAGCGCAGCGTTGTCTGGATGGGTGTCGGGATGGCACCGGATCGCGGCGATCCTGTAGGCCGTGTGCACCTCCTCATGGCTGGACGAGGGCGTCACGCCGAGCGTGTCGTAGTGGTTCATGCTCACATCCCGGCAATCGGCAGTCGGCCTGCCATTCCCGGGAGTATCCAGAAAGAATATGACGGCACTTGCGTAAGGGCATGGGCCGAAAGGACCATGCCCCGGCGCGGAACTGTTCCGCGCCCAGCGACGCGATCACAGCGCCCCTGCAGTTGCGGAAACGGTCAGCCCATCCTCGAGCAGCCCTAGCCCACGCTCCAGTCGACCACGCCCGTCCACGCAGTCGCCAGCACCACGATCCCGAACACGATCCGGTACCAAGCAAACGGCGTGAAGCTGTGCGTGGCCACGTAGCGGATCAGCCAGCGGATCACCAGGAAGGCGGTCACGCCCGACACCGCCATGCCGACGGCGATCAGCGGCACGTCGGCGAGCGAAAACAGCGCGCGGTTCTTCCACATGTCCCAGATGCCCGCCGCGGTCAGCGTGGGCACGGCGAGGAAGAAGGAGAACTCGGTGGCGGCCTTGCGCGACAGGCCGAACAGCATGCCGCCGATGATGGTCGCCCCGGAGCGCGAGGTGCCCGGCACCAGCGCGAAGGCCTGGGCGCAGCCGACCTTGAGCGCGTCCAGCCAGCCCATCTCGTCCACGTCCTTGACGCGCGGCTCGCGCACCGCGCGCGAGGGACGCTCGACCCACAGGATCACCAGGCCGCCGACGATGAAGGCCAGTGCTACCGGCACCGGCTTGAACAAGACCGCCTTGATCATCTTGGAGAAGGCCAGGCCCAGCACCGCCGCCGGCATGAAGGCGATCGCGAGGTTGGCGATGAAGCGCCGCGCCTTCGGGTCGCTGAACGCGCCGCGCGCCACGCCCAGGAAGCGCGCCCGGTACTCCCAGAGCACGGCCGCCATGGCGCCGGTCTGGATCACGATCTCGAACACCTTGGCGCGCTCGTCGTTGAACCCGAGCAGGTCGCCGGCGAGGATCAGGTGGCCGGTGGAGGAGATGGGGAGGAACTCGGTGAGTCCCTCGACGATGCCGAGTATGACGGCCTTGACGTACAGCATTGCATCCATCGGCCCGAGTTTAACCCGGCCCCCGGACAGGGGCATGACACGCAGGCGACACCCGCGCGGCCGCCGACTTCGGGCCCCGCAGCCGGGCCCGCCGCCGGATGTCGCAGTCGTTGACATTCCGGCCCGCCCGGCCGGAATCCCCGCTTTCTCCTATGAAAACGCCCCTCGGCGCGGGCAGCGTGTAGGGCTTTTTCCTACAGCACACATGGGCCTTGGCCCACTTAAGTTATCCGGACGCGGGCCGTAAAGTGCATCCCATCACGAACCCACACCGAGGCAGAGCAACATGAACCTGACGATGAACACCCTGAGCACCCCGAGCCGCCTGGCTTTCCTGATGGACCCCGAAACCGTGCGCGCCACGCTGGAGCGCATGTCCCGCCTGCCGCTCAAGGGCCGCGTGTGCCGCCCGCTGGACCGGATCAACGGCCGCGCCTCCTCCACCGAACTGGCGCAGTACGACGCCCAGGTCGAGGACGCCGACATCCCCGAATACGAACTCCCCGTCGATGACTGCGTCGCCGCCCCCGCGGGCAACGGCGACGATGACGACGACGAGGACTTCTGACCGAGCAATGCCTCCATGTGTTGTGTTTCTCCTCGACTTCAGCGGCCTCCGGGCCGCTTTTTTTTGGCCGTGCGGGACGTGGAAATGAAAACGGCTGCCCGTGGGCAGCCGTCTTGTCGGAGCTGAGGAAACGTCGGCCGTCGGGCCTTGATCTCGCCGTCGGGCCTTGTCCTGGCCGTCAGGCCTTGTGGTAGATCTCCGCGCCCTTTTTCACGAACTCGATCGACTTCTGCTCCATCCCCTTGGCGAGCGCCTCCTTCTCCGACACGCCCTGCTTCTCGGCGTAGTCGCGCACGTCCTGGGTGATCTTCATCGAGCAGAAATGCGGGCCGCACATGGAGCAGAAGTGCGCGACCTTCGCGCCTTCCTGCGGCAGCGTCTCGTCATGGAATTCCTTGGCGGTGTCCGGGTCCAGGCCGAGGTTGAACTGGTCGGCCCAGCGGAACTCGAAGCGCGCCTTGGACAGCGCGTTGTCGCGGATCTGCGCGCCCGGGTGGCCCTTGGCCAGGTCGGCCGCGTGCGCGGCGATCTTGTAGGCCATGATGCCGTCCTTCACGTCCTTCTTGTCCGGCAGCCCGAGGTGCTCCTTGGGCGTGACGTAGCAGAGCATGGCCGTGCCGTACCAGCCGATCTGCGCCGCGCCGATGGCGCTGGTGATGTGGTCGTAGCCCGGCGCGATGTCGGTGGTCAGCGGCCCCAGCGTGTAGAACGGCGCCTCGGCGCACTGCTCCAGCTGCAGGTCCATGTTCTCCTTGATCATCTGCATGGGCACATGGCCGGGGCCCTCGATCATCACCTGCACGTCGTGCTTCCACGCGATCTGGGTGAGTTCGCCCAGGGTCTTGAGCTCGCCCAGCTGCGCCTCGTCGTTCGCGTCCCACACCGAGCCGGGCCGCAGCCCGTCGCCCAGCGAGAAGGACACGTCGTAGGCCTTCATGATCTCGCAGATGTCCTCGAAGTGCGTGTAGAGGAAGTTCTCCTTGTGGTGCGCGAGGCACCACTTGGCGAGGATGGAGCCGCCGCGCGAGACGATGCCGGTCATGCGCGAGGCGGTCATCGGGATGTAGCGCAGCAGCACGCCTGCGTGGATGGTGAAGTAGTCCACGCCCTGCTCGCACTGCTCGATCAGCGTGTCGCGGTACATCTCCCAGGTCAGTTCCTCGGCCTTGCCGTTGACCTTCTCCAGCGCCTGGTAGATCGGCACGGTGCCGATGGGCACGGGCGAGTTGCGGATGATCCACTCGCGCGTCTCGTGGATGTGCTTGCCGGTGGACAGGTCCATCACCGTGTCCCCGCCCCAGCGGATGGACCAGGTCATCTTCTCGACTTCCTCGCCGATGGAGGAGGACACCGCCGAGTTGCCGATGTTGGCGTTGATCTTCACCAGGAAGTTGCGGCCGATGACCATCGGCTCGGATTCCGGGTGGTTGATGTTGGCCGGGATGATGGCGCGGCCGCGGGCAACCTCGTCGCGCACGAACTCGGGCGTGATGTTGGCGGGAATCGATGCGCCGAAGGACTGGCCCGGGTGCTGGCGGCCCATGAGCTTGGCCATCTTCTCGCCGTTGGGGCCGGAGGCGCGCAGGCCGGCGAGGTATTCCTCGCGGCGCTGGTTCTCGCGGATCGCGATGTATTCCATCTCCGGGGTCACGATGCCGCGGCGCGCGTAGTGCATCTGGCTGACGTTCATGCCGGCCTTGGCGCGGCGCGGGCTGCGCTTCAGGTTGAAGCGCATCTCGGTGAGCTTGGGGTCGTTGAGGCGCTCGACGCCGTACTTCGAGGTCGGTCCCTGCAGTTCCTCGGTGTCGCCGCGCTCGGCGATCCAGCCGGCGCGCAGCGGCGCGAGGCCGGAGCGGATGTCGATCTTCACCGACGGGTCGGTGTAAGGGCCGGAGGTGTCGTACACCCAGATCGGCGGGTTCTTCTCGACGCCGCCGGCCGGGCCGTGCAGCGGGGTGTCGGCCTGCGCGATCTCGCGCATCGGCACCTGGATGTCCGGGCGCGAGCCCTGGACGTACACCTTGCGGGAATTGGGCAGGGGGTTGATCGCGGCCGCGTCGACGGATGCGGTCGCGGCGAGGAATTTCGGGTTGGCAGCCATGTGTCCTCCAGCGGGGCGTTTCCCGGGGGCAGGACCAGGACGGGCAGGGCCGAAGGAATCGGGCACGGAACGGGGCCGGCGACGCTTCCCTGCGGCGGCATTACCCGCGTCAGGTTCAAAGGGTTTCTCTCAGCCGTCCCGCCGGCGTGAAACCAGCGGGAAAGCACCCCCAGGCGAGCGGCCAAGTTATCGCAATCGGGACGGGAACGCAAGGCGGGAAAGGCCGCGCGACCGATGGATTCCCGAATGGAAAGACCCCGCTGCGGACGCAGTCGCCGCCGCAGGCCCCGGCCGCCCTCGCGGCAGGCTCCGGCCGCACGCGACGCAGGCTCGCGTGGCACAGTTGTCTGTAAATGTATTATTGACAATACATTAAAACATCCCGAGGATCGGGCGCATGAACAAGGCGTCCCTCCGCCCCGCCTCCGGCGCCATGCCGGACAACGTGCTGCCCCTGCCGCGCTACCACCAGATCTACCTGGTGCTGCGCGAGCAGCTGGCGCAGGGCGACTTCCCGCCGGACGCGCCCATGCCGGGCGAGCTGGACCTGGCGGCGCGCTTCGGCGTGTCGCGCGTGACCATGCGCTCGGCGCTGGACAAGCTGGACCGCGACGGGCTGATCATCCGCCAGCGCGGCCGCGGCACCTTCGCACGCGCGCCGGGCTCGGCCGTGCCCCCGGCCAATGCCGAGGTGCGCGGCATGCTGGAGAACCTGGTCAGCATGAGCCTGAAGACCAGCGTGCGCATCCTGGAGCTGGGCATGCAGCCGGCCGCGCCGGACGTGGCGCGCGAGCTGGACATGCCGGTCGGGGCGAAGGTGCAGAAGGCGGTGCGCATCCGCAGCTTCAAGGAAGGGCCGCTGGCCTACATCACCACCTTCGTGCCCGAGGACATCGGCCGCCATTTCGGCCGTCGCGAGCTCGCCTCGCGGCCGATGCTGGTACTGCTGGAGGAAGCCGGCGTGAAGGTGGACAGCGCCGACCAGACGGTGTCGGCGCGCCTGGCCGACCACGCGGTCGCGCCGCTGCTGGACCTGGACATCGGCGCGCCGCTGCTGGCGGTGACCCGGGTGGTGCGCGACAAGGCGCGCCGGCCGGTGCAGTTGCTGCGCGGGCTGTATCGTCCCGACCGTTACGAGTACCAGATGCACCTGTCGCGCGCCGGGCGCGACGAGGCGCGCATCTGGGTGAGCCGCGACTGACCCGCAACTACGCGCAATTGAACCCGAGCCCGACCATGCGACCTGTCCATCTGCTTCGCGCCCTCACCGGCGGCCTGCTGGCTGCCGCCGCATCCGCCTGCCTCGCGCAGGCCTTCCCCGCCAAGCCGGTGCGCATGCTGGTCGGCGCCTCGGCCGGCGGCACCACCGATACCCTGGCGCGCGTGGTCGGCCAGGAGATGAGCCGCTCGCTCGGCCAGGCGGTGGTGGTGGAGAACCGCGCCGGGGCCGGCGGCAACCTCGCGGCCGAGGCGGTGGCGCGCGCCGCGCCCGATGGCCACACGCTGCTGATGAGCTTCACCAGCCACACCATCAACGCGACGCTCTACCCGAAGCTGCCGTTCGACCCGGTGGCGGACTTCACGCCCATCACCCTGGTCGCGACCGTGCCCAACGTGCTGGTCGGCCATCCGTCCGTGCCGGCGGCGGACCTGAAGGCGCTGGTCGAGCTGGCGCGCGCGCAGCCGGGCAAGCTCAACTTCGCCATCGGCGGGATCGGCTCCTCGCTGCACCTGGCGGGCGACATGTTCAAGCAGCGCGCCGCGCTGGACATCGTCAACGTCGCCTACAAGGGCACCGCGCCGGCGCTCACCGACGTGCTGGCCGGGCAGGTGCAGCTGATGTTCGCCAGCCCGGTGGCCGCGCTGCAGCACATCCGCGCGGGCAAGCTGCGCGCCTATGCCGTGACCAGCAACCGGCGCATGCCGCAGCTGCCGGACGTGCCGGCGGTGTCCGAGCTGTATGCCTATTTCGAGTCCAACGCCTGGTTCGGCGTGTTCGGCCCGGCCAGGCTGCCCGCCGAGGTGACCAGGCGGCTGAACGAGTCCGTGGTGGCGGGACTCGCCTCGGCGGACGTGCGCCGCAGGCTGGAGGCCGAGGGCGCGCAACCGGTGGGCAACACGCCCGAGGCCTTCGCCGCCTTCGTGCGGGAGGACGTGCGCCGCTGGGAACCGCTGGTACGCAACTCCGGAGCCAAGCCCGAATGAGCAACACACTGTGAGCAACGCGTCTTGAACACACAATCGCCTCAAACCCTGGCGCAGAAGATCCTCGCGCGCGCCGCCGGACGTGACACGGTCACCCCGGGCGAGATCGTCGTGTGCAAGGTCGACCTCGCCATGACCCACGATTCCAGCGGCCCGCGCCGGCTGCAGCCCATGCTGGAGCGCCTCGGCGCCAAGGTCTGGGACATGTCGAAGTTCGTCTGCATCACCGACCACTACCTGCCGGCGCGCGACGAGGACTCGAAGAAGATCATCCAGATCACGCGTGACTGGGCGGCCGAGCACAAGCTCGCCAACTTCCATGACGAGGAAGGCATCTGCCACGTGGTGCTGCCGGAGAAGGGCCACCTGCGCCCGGGGATGTTCGCCGTGGGCGGGGACAGCCATTCGCCCACCGGCGGGGCCTTCGGCACCTACATGTTCGGCATCGGCGCGACCGAGATGCTGGGCGTGGTGGTGACCGGCGAGATCTGGGTCAAGGTGCCGCAGACCATCCTGATCGAATGGAGCGGCAAGCTCAAGCCGGGCGTCTCGGCCAAGGACATGATGCTGCACCTGTGCGGCCGCATGGGCATGGACGGCGCGCAGTACCAGGCGGTGCAGTACGCGGGCGAAGCGGTCACGGCGCTGTCCATGCACGAGCGCATGACCCTGTGCAACATGGCCGCCGAGATCGGCGCGCAGACCGGCATGGTCGCGCCCGACGCGGTGACGCGCGACTGGCTGGCTTCCGTCGGCGTGACCGGCATCGACACCACGACCTGGCAGACCGACCCGGGCGCGCCGCTGGGCGAGCACCAGCGCCACGACGCCTCCGCGCTCGCGCCGCAGGTGGCCGCACCGCACAGCCCGGCGAATGCCTCGGCCGCCGGCGGGCACGCCAGCCAGAAGGTGCACGTGGCCTACATCGGCGCCTGCACCGGCGCCAAGCTGGACGACCTGCGCATGGCCGCGAGCGTGCTGCGCGGCAAGCGCGTCGCGCCGGGCGTGACCCTGATGGTGGGCGCGGCCTCGCTGCGCGACCAGAAGCAGGCCGAGGCCGAGGGCACGCTCGCCGCGCTGGTCGATGCCGGCGCGCAGCTGCTGCCCAATGCCTGCGGCGCCTGCGCCGGCTACGGGTCCTACACCTTCGATGCCGGCACGGTGGTGATCTCGTCCACCGCGCGCAACTTCCGCGGCCGCATGGGCTCGCCCGAGTCGCAGGTCTGGCTGGGCTCGCCCTACACCGTGGCCGCCTCGGCGGTCACCGGCCACATCACCGACCCGCGCGAGGTGCTGCAATGAGCGCCGCGGCGACCAAGGATGGCGCGGGCGGCCGCGCCTGGGTCTACGGCGACAACCTGGACACCGACGTGCTGGCGCCGGGCCGCTACATGAAGTTCGGCATCGAGGAAATCGCGCGCCACTGCCTGGAATCGGTGGACCCGGCCTTCGCCGGCACGGTGCAGGCCGGCGACGTGGTGGTCGCGGGGCGCAATTGCGGCGCGGGTTCCTCGCGCGAGCAGGCGCCGCAGGCGCTGAAGTTCCTCGGCGTGGCCGCGCTGATCGCGCCGTCGTATGCGGGCCTGTTCTACCGCAACGCGCTCAACCTCGGGCTGCCCGCGGTGGTTTGCCCAGAGGCCTCACGCATCCGCGCCGGCGACCGCGTGCTGGTGGACCCGCAGGCCGGGCGCATCACCATCACCAACACGGGCGTGACCATCGCCTGCGAGCCGATCCCGGCGCACCTGATGCAGATGCTGACCGACGGCGGCCTGCTGCCACACCTGGAAAAGCGCCTCGCCCGCGAGCGCGCTGCCGCAAGCTCCTGAAACACGCCTGAACACGCCCGACCAAGCAAGGAACACACGATGAACGCACCCGCTCCCGCAATCGGTACCACCGGCCTGAAGGCGCGCCTGCACGCCGGCAGCATCCTGGTCGCCCCCGGCGTGTTCAACGCCTGGTCGGCGATGCTGGCCGAGTCCGCCGGCTTCGAGGCGGTCTACCTCTCGGGCGCGAGCATCGCCTATACGCGGCTGGGCCGGCCGGACATCGGCCTGGTGTCCATGGCCGAGGTGACCGACACGCTGGCCACCATCCGCGAGCGCATCGCGCTGCCGATCGTGGTGGACGCCGACACCGGCTTCGGCAACGCGCTGAACGTGCAGCGCACGGTGCGCGAGTTCGAGCGCGCCGGCGGCGGCGACGAGCCGGGGCGCGGCATGGGCATCCAGCTGGAGGACCAGACCATGCCCAAGCGCTGCGGGCACCTGGACGGCAAGACGCTGGTGTCCAAGGCCGAGATGGTGGGCAAAGTCCGCGCGGCGCTGGATGCGCGCCGCAGCGACCAGACCCTGGTGATCGCACGCACCGACGCGGTCGCGGTCGAGGGACTGGAGCCGGCGCTGGAACGCGCGCAGGCCTACCTCGAGGCCGGCGCCGACATGCTGTTCGTCGAGGCGCTGAGGAGCGACGAGCAGATGCTGGCCGCGACCAGCCGCTTCCAGGGCCGCGCGCCGATGATGGCCAACATGGTCGAGGGCGGCAAGACGCCGGTGAAGCCGGCCGCCGAGCTGCAGAAGCTGGGCTACCAGTTCGTGATCTTCCCGGGCGGGCTGGTGCGCATGCTGACGCGCGCCGCCGGCGACTACTTCGCGGCGTTGAAGCGCGACGGCACCACCGACGCGATGCGCGAACGCATGCTGGACTTCGACGGCCTGAACGGCGTGCTGGGCACCAGCGACATGCTGGCGCGCGGCAAGAAGTACGACGGCTGAGCGCGCGATGGCGCAACGGTGCTGACCTGACGGGCAGGAGCGATAGATGACCACGGAAACGCCTGTACTGATCGTCGGTGGCGGCCCGGTGGGCCTGACACTGGCGGCCGAACTCGGCTGGCGCGGCCAGGCCTGCATGCTCATCGAGGAACGCACCGCGCCCACCGACCATCCGAAGGCGACGCTGCTGGGCGCGCGCTCGATGGAGTACTTCCGTCGCTGGGGCATCACCGACGCGATCTACGCCGCGGCCATCCCGGAGGACACGCCCTACTCCATCACCTTCTCGACCCGGCTCACCGGCCACCTGCTGCACCGCGTGGTGTCGCCGTCCATCACCCAGACGCGCCAGCCCACGCCCGAGCTGCTCGCCAAGGTGCGCGAACTCGGCTGGTCGCCCTACTACAAGACGCAGATCGGCCAGCAGGCGCTGGAACCGGTGCTGTGGCAATTTGCAGAGAAGCAGCCGGCGCTGACGATGCGCCATGGCTGGAAGCTGGCGGGATTCTCCGAGGACGCGGGCGGCGTGACCGCGCGCATCACGGAAGTCGCCAGCGGCCGCGAGGAGACGGTGCGCGCGCAATACCTCGCCGCCTGCGACGGCGGCGCGAGCATGGTGCGCAAGGGCCTGGGCATCCGCTACAACGGGCGCGGCCAGATGCGCGCCAATGTGTCCTTCTACTTCCGTTCCAGCGAGTTCCTGAAATGCCACGGCCTGGGCCTGGCCAACCTGTATTTCGTGTTCACGCCGGACAGCTTCGGCGTGTTCACCGCGATCGACGGGCGCGACCGCTGGCTGTTCCAGTACTACTTCCTGGACGAGACGCGCAACACGGCGGACCTCGATGCCAAGGACGTGCTGACGCGCGCGCTGGGCCGCGAGTTCGCCTTCGAGCTGGAAGCCACGCAGCACTGGCACCACCACCAGTCGGTGGCGCGCACCTGGCGCTCGCGACCCGGCCACCCGAAGAGCAGCGACGGCGCGGGCGGGCGGGTGTTCCTCGCCGGCGATGCGGCGCACCTGTTCGTGCCCACCGGCGGCGTGGGCATGAACACCGGCGTGGGCGATGCGATCGACCTCGCGTGGAAGCTGCAGGCCACGCTCGCCGGCTGGGGCGGCGCGGCGCTGCTGGACAGCTACGAGGCAGAGAGGAAGCCGGTCGCGGTGCGCAACAGCGTGATCTCGGCCAACAACTCCGACAAGATCGACATGGTGATGGACGAGACGCCGGCGGACATCGAGCGCGACGGTCCCGAAGGGGACAGGCTGCGCGCCGAGCTCGCCGGCAAGATCCGCTGGATGTCGCGCCAGTTCTCCTCGGCCGGCACGCACCTCGGTTACCGCTACGTGGACTCGCCCATCATCGCGGCCGACGGCACGCCCGAGCCGCCGGACGACTTCACGCAGGTCGTCCCTTCGACCTGGCCAGGCTCGCGCGCGCCCCATGCCTGGATACGCGAGGGCGAGCACGCGGGCCGGTCCACGCTGGACCTGTTCGGCCGCGGCTACACGCTGCTCGCGCTGGGCGGCGACGCGGCTGCACTGGCGAAGCAAAGCGGCATTGCGGCTGCGGCCGCAAAGGCCGGCGTGCCGCTGGAGCAGGTCACGCTCACCGATCCCGCGGTGTGCGCGCTGTACGCGACGAAGCTGGTGCTGCTGCGGCCGGACGGCCACGTCGCCTGGCGCGGCGATACGGCGCCTGCGGACGCCGACGCGCTGGTCGCCAGGGTGCGCGGCGCAGCGCCGGTGCAGGCGCCGGTCCCCGCGAAAGTCGCCGCGCAGGTGCCCGCGTGAGCGCGCCCGGCTCCGCGGCGTCGTCGATGGGCATCGACCTGAAGCAGGTCGAGAAGTGGTACGGCACCACCGACGAGCCGGTGTTCGCGCTGTCGCAGACCGACCTCGCGATCGCGCAGGGCGAGATCCTGGTGCTGCTCGGCCCCTCGGGCTGCGGCAAGACCACGCTGCTGCGCATGATGGGCGGGCTGCTCGCGCCCACCCGCGGCAGCATCCGCGTCGCCGGACACGACCTGTGGCTGCAGGGCGCGGCCAGCCGCAACGGCGAGGCGGTGCGCGAACTGGGCATGGTGTTCCAGGACGCCAACCTGTTCCCGTGGATGAACATCGAGGACAACATCGCGCTGCCGCTGGAACTGCGCGGCGTGGACAAGCCCACGCGCCTGGCGCGCGCGCGCGAGCTCACCCAGCTGGTGGGCATCGCCGGCTTCGAGAAGCGCTGGCCGCGCGAGCTGTCCGGCGGCATGCGCCAGCGCGCGGCGATCGCCCGCGCCCTCTCGTACGACCCGCACATCCTGCTGATGGACGAACCCTTCGGCGCGCTGGACGCGATGACGCGCGATGCGATGAACCTGGAGCTGCAGCGCATCTGGATGGACACGGGGGAAGGCAAGGGATCCCCCGCGCGCTCCAGGAAAACCATCGTGCTGGTGACGCACTCGATCTCCGAGGCGGTGTTCCTCGCCGACCGCATCGTGCTGCTGTCGCCGCGGCCCGGCAAGATCGACAGCGTGATCGACGTGCGCTTCGAGCGCCCGCGCGGCATCGACCTGCAGGCGAGCGTGGAGTTCGCGTCCATCGTGAACAAGCTGCGCCACCGGCTGGAGGAAATCTCGTGAACCCGGTGAACGAAACTGCGATGGACAAACCCCTGCCGCCGCCGGAACTGGGCGCGCGCCGCGCCACGCTCGGCAGCGCCCTGCCCTGGATCACCACGCCGCTGCTGCTGGTGCTGTTCTTCGGCATCTGGCATGTGTACGTGTCGAGCACCGGCATCTCCGCCTTCATCCTGCCCGCGCCCGCCGCCGTCTGGGAGGGATGGAAGGAGCTGATGGTCACGCGCAGCACCTGGGCGCACACCTGGACCACCATCTACGAAACCCTGGCGGGCTTTTTCTGGGCCTCGCTGGTTGGCGTGTCGCTGGGCGTGGCGCTGGGCAGGGTGCGCTGGCTGGAGCTGACGCTCAACCCCTTCGTGATCGCCACCCAGGTGGTGCCCAAGGTCGCGCTGGTGCCGCTGATGATCGTCTGGTTCGGCTTCGGCATGACCTCCAAGATCATCATCGCCGCGGTGCTGGCCTTCTTCCCCATCCTCACCAACACGGTGCTGGGCGTGAAGTCGGTGGACCCGGGGCACCGCGACGTGATGACCAGCCTGAACGCGACGCGCTGGATGGTGTTCCGGCGGCTGGAACTGCCGTCCTCGCTGCCCTACATCCTCACCGGCATGGAAATCGGCGTGGTGCTGGCCATCATCGGCGCGGTGGTGGGCGAGTTCCTCGGCGGCAACCAGGGCCTGGGCTACATGCTGGTGGCCAAGATGAACGCCTACGAGACCGACATGCTGTTCGCGGTGATCATCCACATGACCATGGTCGGCTTCCTGTTCTATTTCGTGATCGGCGCGATGCGCCGGCTGCTGATTCCCTGGCATGACTCGGTGGTCATCGAGCGAAATGCTAAATAGTCAATATAATCAGCAACTTATGTTATTTTCAGGCATTTTCTGGACGGACCTGCGCGCATGAGTGCCAAGCGCGTGCTGGTGGTGGGTGCGGGGCCGGTCGGGCTGACGACCGCGCTCGCGCTGGCGCGCGCCCATAGCGGGACGACCATGCGCGTTCACGTGTTCGAGCGCCGCGACACGCCCAACCAGACCTCGCTCGCGTCGACCTTCCACAGCCCGACCATCGCGATGCTGGAGGACCTGGGCGCGGCCGGTGGCCTGCTCGCGCACGGCCAGCCGGTGCCGGCCATCGCCTACTTCGACTGCGGCGCGTTGGCCGCGCGCCTGGACATGGCGCTGCTGGCCGGCGACACGCGGCATCCGGGACGCAACCACTACGAGCAGGGCAAGCTTTGCCTGGACCTGCTGGCCATCCTGCGCGGCCTGCCGAACGTGTCGCTGCACTTCGGCGCGGCGGCGAGCGCGGCTGTGCCCCAGGCCGACGGCGTCGAACTGCGGCTGGAGGACGGCAGCGTGCAGTGCGGCGACTACCTGGTGGCGGCCGACGGTGCCCGCAGCGCGGTGCGTGAATCGCTCGGCATTGCCTTCGACGGCGTGGACTATCCGTCGCGGGTGCTGCGCGTGATCACCAGCGCCGACCTGCGCAAGCTCCTTCCGCAGGCCGAACCGATCTCCTACCTGTATGACGGCGAGCGCTCGGTGAGCCTGCTGAAAATGCCCGAGGTCTGGCGCATCGTCTATCGCCTCGCGCCGGACGAGTCCTCGGAAGCAGCACTGGAGGACGCCTCGGTGCGCGCGCGCCTGGCCCACACCTTCGGGCCCTTCATCGGCCGTGCCGCGCCCTCGGCCGATGCGGCCGCGCTGCCGGTGGTCTACAAGGACGTGTACTCGGCCAGCCGCCGCGTGGCCGGCGCCTGGCGCGCCGGGCGCGTGCTGCTCGCGGGCGATGCGGTGCACGTGACCAACACCCGCGGAGGCATGAACATGAACTGCGGCATCCACGATGCGCTGGCGGCGGCCTCGGCCATCGTCGCCTCCATGGCCGCGTCCAGAGCGGCTGCCGACCCGGAAGCACCGCTGGAGGCCTACGCCGCCGCACGCTCGCGCGTGGCGCGCGAGCTGCTGATCCCGCGCACCGACGGCAACATCACCGCCGGCAGCGCCCGCCTCGCGCAGATGCGCGCGCTGGCCGCGGACCCCGCCGGCCTGCGCGCCTACCTCTCACGCGCCTCCATGCTGGACATGGTGGCGCCTCCCCATGATTCGTTGTCTGCGCCGCCCCACAGGAGTCCGAACCATGCGCTGGCCTGAACCCACCCGCCGCGTCGGTATCATCACGCCGCCGGCCAATCCCACCGTCGAGCCGGAGCTGCATGCCCTGCTGCCCGAGGGCGTGGCCATGTACAGCGCGCGCCTGCCGGTGTTGCCCGGGGACCTGCTGTCGCGCAACCGCGCCTACGGCGAGAACTACCTCCCGGCGATGCGGAGCTTCGGGAACCTGAAGCTGGAGGCCTTCTACATCGGCATGACCGGCGTGTCCTACCCGCGCGGGCTGGACGGCGACCGGGCCTGGAACGAGGACATGAGCCGCGAAATCGGCGCGCCGGTGTGCACCGCGAGCCTGGCCATCATCCAGGCGCTGCAGCACCTGGGCATCGGCAGGATCGTGCTGGTCTCGCCCTATCCCAAGTGGCTCACCGACGAGTCGGTGAAGTACTGGCTGTCTGCCGGACTCGACCTGGTCCAGGTGGTGTCGGTGGCCGACGAGAAGCATCCCTATGACCTGGGCTCGGAGCTGGTGGCAACGGCCATGGCCAAGGTGCAGGTACCTTCGGGCGCAGCAGTGGTGCTGACCGGCACCGGCCTGATCACCCTGCCGACGCTGCTCGAGTGGCGCTCGCGCATCGCCGCGCCGCTGCTGTCGTCCAACATCTGCGGCACCTGGTTCCTGTGCCGCGCGCTGGGCATCGCGCCCTCGCCCCTGTTCGCTGCCGCCACGCCGGCGCTCGCGGCATGAAGGAGTCCCGCATGACATGCAGCCGCACCACCCTGGTGGCGCTGGCCGCCTTGTTGTCCGCCTCGCTGACCCCGATGCAGGCCGCGGCGCAGGCCTGGCCGGCGCGGCCGCTGAAGATGATCGTGCCCTTCGCCGCCGGCGGCGCCACCGACGTGATCGGACGGCTGATGGCGCAGAAGCTCTCGGACACGCTCGGCCAGCAAGTGGTGGTGGAGAACCGCGGCGGCGCGGGTTCCACCGTGGGCACCGACATGACCGCGAAGTCCTCACCCGACGGCTACACCATCGGCATGGTGGCCAACACCTCGCTGGTCACCGCGCCGTTCGTGTACCCGAACGTCGCCTACCGCCCGATCGAGGACCTCACCTACCTCGCGATGATCGGCACCTTCGCCAACGCCTTCACGGTGCGCGCCGACCATCCGGCCAGGAGCTTCGCCGAGTTCGTCGCGATGGCGCGGCGCGAGCCGGGAAAGATTTCGTACGGATCGGCGGGCCCGGGCTCGGCCGGCCACCTGACCGGCGAGCTGCTCAAGAGCACCGCGAACATCGACATCCAGCACATCCCCTACAAGGGCACGGGGCCGGCGACCATCGACCTGCTCGGCGGGCAGATCGCGGCCATGTTCGACGGCATGCCCACGGCCACCACGCAGGCGCGCGCCGGCCGGGTAAGGCTGCTGGCCGTCACCGGCACCCAGCGCGTGCCGACCTTCCCGGAGGTGCCGACCATGAACGAGGTGGTGCCCGGGGTCATCGGCCTGGCCTTTTTCGGCATGGCGGGCCCCGCGGGCCTGCCGCGCGCCATCGCCGAGCGGCTGCAGAACGACATCGTCGGCATCGTGAAGGCGCCGGACAATGCCGCGCGCCTGGCCGACATCGGCATGGTGCCGACCGCGCTGCCGGCCACCGAGTTCGTCGCCTTCGTGCAGGCCGAGATCCGCAAGTGGGGGCCCATCGTCAGGGCCGCCGGCGTGAAGCCCAATTGACAGCCCTACCCCTTTCAGCAGAACCGATGTACTGGAGAAGCAATGAGCATTGATCCCGTCACCCTCGCCGTCCTGAACGGACGGCTGGAACAGATAGCGGACGAGATGGACGCGACGCTGTTCCGCGCCGCCTTCAACCCCATCATCGCCGAGGCGCACGACGCCTCGCACGGCCTGTACGACGCGGCCTCGGGCGAGACCCTGGTGCAGGGCAAGTCCGGCCTGCCGATCTTCGTCGGCGCCATGTCCTTCGCGGTGCGCGCGGTGATCGACAAGGCCGGGGCGAAGTTCTCCGACGGCGACGTCTACATCTTCAACGACGCCTACGACGGCGGCACGCACCTGAACGACTTCAAGCTGGTGCGCCCCTACTTCCGCAAGGGCAGGCTGTTCTGCCACCTCGCGTCGGTGGCGCACTGGCATGACGTGGGCGGCAACGTGCCGGGCAACTACAACCCGGCCGCCACCGAGTGCTACCAGGAAGCGATGCTGATCCCGCCGGTGAAACTGTACGACGCCGGCGTGTTCCGCCCCGACGTGGTGGACATCCTGCGCTCCAACTCGCGCCAGCCCAACAGCCTGTACGGCGACATGTCGGGCCAGGTGAACGCGCTGGAACTGGGCATCAAGCGCATGGACTCGCTGCTGGATGAATACGGCGACCAGCTGGTGCTGGAGGCGATGCGCGAGCTGCGCGCCCGCGCCGTGACCCTGATGCGCGCCAACATCGACGAGATCCCCGCCGGCACCTACCGCTACGAGGACTGGCTGGACAACGACGGTATCGTCGACGAGCCGCTGAAGATCGCGCTCGACCTGACCGTGGGCAGGGGCAAGATGAAGCTGGACTTCTCGCGCAGCTCGCCCGCGTGCCTGGGGCCGGTGAACATCGCGCGTTCCACCGCGGTGGCGTCCTGCTATGTGGCGCTCAAGCACGTGTTCCCGGACGTGCCGGCCAACGCCGGCGTGCTCGACCCGGTGGAGTTCGTGATCCCCGAGGGCTCGCTGCTGTCGGTGCGCGCGCCCAAGCCGGTGGGCGGCTACACCGAGACCATCCTGCGCATCATCGACGTGGTGTTCGGCGCGCTGGCCAAGGCCGCGCCCGATCGCGTCAACGGCCAGGCCTACGGCACGATCAACGCGCTGTCCATCGCCGGCTACCGGACCGACGCCAAGCGGCGCGGCCAGCGCTGGGTGATGTTCTCCTTCTTCGGTGGCGGCCACGGCGGCCATCCGGAAGGCGACGGCCTGAACCACGGCAACGCGCCGATTTCCACCGCAACCATCCCGCCCTGCGAAATCCTGGAGGCCGCCTACCCGGTGATCTTCACCCAGTGGGCGCTGCGCCCCGACTCCGGCGGCCCGGGCAAGCACCGCGGCGGCCTGGGCGCGATCTACGAGATCGAGCTGCTGGAGGACTCGGCCGAGGCCTTCATCTTCGCCGAGCGCGGCAAGTTCCCGCCCAACGGCGTGGCCGGCGGCAAGGCGGCGCTTAAGAACGTGTTCAAGTACCAGAATGGCGGCAAGTGGCACACCCCGCCCGGCGTGTCCAAGATGGTGGGCATACGCATCAAGCGCGGCGAGCGCCTGCGCATCGAGTCCCCCGGCGGCGGCGGCTACGGCAAGCCCTCGCAGCGCGACCCGAAGGCGATCGCCGAGGACCTGCGCCTCGGTTACGTGACCGCGGCAGCCGCAGCGCGCGATTACGGCTCGCTGGCGGCCAAGGCCACCAGGAGCGCCACGGCGACCAAAGCGGCGGCGAAGCCGGCCAAAGCCGCGAAGCCGTCTGCAAAGCCGGCTGCAAAAAGCGCCACCGCCAAGCGCAAGCCCGCCCCGGCGAAGCGCGCCAAGCGCTGATCGCCGCAACCAGATCAACGAACAGGCAAGACCATGAAAAAGCCCCAATACACCATAGGCGTGGACGTCGGCGGTACGTTTACCGACGTGTTCTTCCTCGATGAAGCCAACGGCACGGCCGCGGTCGGCAAGGTGCCGTCCACCGGAGGGCGCGCCAGCGGCGCGGACCAGTCGATCGGCTTCATCGCCGGGCTGCGCTCGCGCGTCACCGACTTCCGCGAGATCGGCACCGTCGTGCACGGCACCACGGTCGGCACCAACGCGCTGCTGGAGCGCAAGGTGGCGCGCACCGGCGTGATCAACACCCGCGGGTTCCGCGACGTGCTGGAGATGCGCCGCCGCGACCGGCCCCGCACCTGGGGCCTGTGGGGCCAGTTCGAGCCGGTGATCCCGCGCGACCTGCGGCTGGAAGTGGACGAGCGCACGCTGGCCGACGGCAGCGTGCGCGAGAAGGTCAAGCCGGCGCAGGTCAAGGCGGCGGCGAAGGAACTGCTCAAGCAGGGCGCCGAGGCGGTGTGCGTGTTCTTCGTCAACAGCTACGCCAATGACGAGAACGAGCGCGTGGCCTTCGAGGCGGTGCGCTCGGTGTGGCCGAACGCCTACGTGTCCTCGTCCTCGCAGATCCTGCCGGAGATACGCGAGTTCGAGCGCGCCTCCACCGCGTCGCTGAATGCCGCGCTGCAGCCGGTGGTCGGGCGCTACCTGGAGCGGCTGGAGAACACGTTGCGCTCGGAAGGCTTCACCGGCCAGATCCTGATCGTGCAGTCCAACGGCGGGGTGATGAGCGTGCAGACCGCGCGCCGCCTGCCGGTGCGCACTGCCCTCTCCGGTCCGGCTGCCGGCGTGATCGCCTGCGCGCACATCGCGCGCACGGCGGGCTTCGAGAACGTGATCACCGGTGACATGGGCGGCACGTCGTTCGACGTGTCCCTGATCGCGGGCGGCGAGTCGGCGCTGTCGGCGCAGACCTCGATCGACTTCGGCATGGTGGTGCGCACGCCCATGATCGAGATCACCACCATCGGCGCGGGCGGCGGCTCGATCGCGCGCGTGGACCGCTCGGGCCTGCTGCAGGTCGGCCCGGAATCGGCCGGCGCCGACCCGGGACCGGTCTGCTACGGCCTGGGCAGCAAGCGCCCGACCGTGACCGACGCGAACGTGGTGCTGGGGCGGATCAACGCCGAGCGCCCGATCGGCGGCAAGCTGGCGCGCCTGGACGTGGAAGCGGCGCGCGCCGCCATCCTCGCCGAGGTGGGCAAGCCGCTGGGCCTGGACGTGATGGCGGCGGCCGAGGCCATCATCCGCGTGGCCAACGCCAAGATGGCGGGCGCCGTGCGGCTGGTGTCGGTGGAACGTGGCCATGACCCGAAGCGCTTCGCCTACATGCCCTTCGGCGGCGGCGGCGCGCTGCACGTCTGCGCGATGATGAAGGAAGTGGGCGTCGTGCGCGGCCTGATCCCGCGCTATCCCGGCGTCACCTCGGCGCTCGGCTGCGTGATCGCCGACATGCGCCACGACTTCGTGCAGACCATCAACCAGCCGCTGGCGGAGCTGGACGTGGCGCGCTTCGGCGCGCGCCTGGCGCAGACCCTCAAGGAAGGCGAGGCGGTGCTGGGAACGGCGGCGGTGACCTTCGAGCGCACCGAGCACCTGCTGGAGCTGGACATGCTCTACGTCGGCCAGACGCACACGCTGTCGGTGCCAGTGCCCTTGCCCTCAGGTTCGACTAAGGGTTCAAAGGCGCTGGACCGCGCCGCGATCCAGGCCGCCTTCGAGGCACGCTACCTCGCCACCTACGGCAAGCTGCTGGAGGGCATCGCGATCCGCGTGCTGAACATGCGCGTGTCGGTGATCGGCCGGCGCCCGAAGTTCGACCTGTCGCTGCTCGCGCCGGCCGCTGGCAAGCCCGGACCTGAATCCACGAAGGCCTCGCAGACCGGCACGCGCAAGCTCTGGCTGGACGGCGCCTGGCGCGATGCGCCCGTGTACGAGCGCCTGTCGCTGCCGGTGGGCACGCGCATCGAAGGCCCGGCGCTGTTCGAGCAGTCCGACACCACCGTGTTCCTCGAGCCGCGCATGGCGGCCGACGTGGACCGGCTGGGCAACCTGGTGATCTCCCCCCTCTGAACAAGGAAGCACGAACCATGGACCGCATCGAACGCCTCGACCTGGACCGCACCGCCGTGATGCTGTGCGACATGCAGAACGGTTTCCTGCACCCCAAGGGGTCGTACGCCCGCGGCGGCGCGGCCTCGCCCAATTTCGCGCCGGCCATTGTCGCGCTGAAGTCGGTGACCGATGCGATGCGCGCAAAGGGAGGCTGGATCGCAGGCTCCATGTTCACGCTGATCTCGGACCGCCAGGGCGAGCCCTTCATCGCCGAGCACCTGAAGAAGCTGCGCCCCTTCCTGCAGCGCGGCGACTTCGCGCCCGGGTCCTTCGACCAGGCGATCATGGATGACTTCCAGCCGGTGCACCTGCCGGTGGAAAAGGTGGCGTACTCGGCCTTCTACATGTCGCGCCTGGACTTCGCGTTGCAGAAGGCCGGCATCACCACCCTGCTGATGGGCGGCGTGGTGACCAACGGCGGCGTGGCCTCGACGGTGCGCGACGCACACACCCGCGGCTACCACGCCATCGTGCTGGAGGACGGCTGCGCGGCGTTCCGCACCGAGGTGCACAAGGCCACCATCGCCGACCTGTCCAACCTCACCACGGTGATGAGCTGCGCCGACGCGGTGAAGCTGATACAGGCGAGCTGAGCCAGGCCAGTTGAGCCAGGCCAGCTGATCTGATCGGTACCGCATGAAAACTGATGCACAAGCGGTCATCGTCGATGACCGCCGGACCTTCGATGCCAGCGTGCCGGTGCTGGTCATCGGCGGCGGCGCCTGCGGGCTGACCGCGGCGCTGGCGGCGCGCGACGCCGGCAGCGAGGTGCTGGTGCTGGAGCGTGACGCGACGCCCTCGGGCTCGACCGCGCTGTCCTCGGGCTTCATCCCGGCGCCGGCCACGCGCTTCCAGCGCGCCCTGGGCGTGGAGGACTCGCCGGAACTGCTCGCCGCCGACATGCGGCGCAAGAACCACGACGGCGCGGACGAGGACGTGCTCGCCACCGTCTGCCGCGAAGCCGGCCCGGCGCTGGAATGGCTGGCCGACCGCCACGGCATTCCCTTCCATGTGCTGGAAGGCTTCCTGTATCCGGGCCACAGCGTGGCGCGCATGCATGCGGTGCCGGAGAAGACAGGGGCCGCGCTGATCGGCCGCTTGCTGCAGGCCGCGGGCAACGCAGGCGTGGACCTGATGACCGAGGCGCGGGTGACCACGCTCATCGCGGGCGGCGACGGCCGGGTGCGCGGCGTGCTGCTGGCGCGGCCCGACGGCACGGTGGAATCGATCGGCTGCGGGTCGCTGGTGCTGGCCTGCAATGGCTACGGCGGCAAGCGCGATCTGGTCGAGCGCCACATCCCCGGCATCGCCTCGGGCGTCTACGCCGGCCACGTGGGCAACCAGGGCGACGCGCTGCGCTGGGGCGAGGCCCTGGGCGCGCGCGCCATGGACCTGGGCGCCTACCAGGGCCACGGTTCCTGGGCCACGCCGCACAACATCCTGATTACCTGGGCGCTGATGATGGAAGGCGGCATCCAGGTGAACGCGAACGGCGAGCGCTTCTGGAACGAGCATGAGGGGTACTCGGAAGCGGCGGTGCACGTGCTGGCCCAGCCCGGCGGCGTGGCCTGGTGCGTGTACGACGAGCGGCTGCACCAGCTCGGCCTCGGCTTCCCGGACTACCTGCAGGCGCGCGACGCGGGCGCGGTGCGCAGCGCGGCCGATGCCGACGGACTCGCGCGACTGACCGGCCTGCCGTCCGCGGCGCTGGTTGCGACCGTGGCGCATTGCCGCGAGCTGGCCGGCGGCGGCACGCCCGATGCCTTCGGGCGGGACTTTGCCGCCAAGCCGGCGCTCGCCGGGACGCTACATGCGATCAAGGTGACCGGGGCCCTGTTCCACACCCAGGGCGGGCTGGAAATCGATGCGCAGGCGCGCGTGCTGCACCGCGACACCCACCGCCCGTTGCCCGGGCTGTACGCCGGCGGCGGCGCGGCGCGCGGCCTGTCCGGCGCCGAAGTCTGGGGCTACCTGTCCGGCAACGGCCTGCTGTCCGCCGTGACCCTGGGTCGGATCGCCGGGCGTTCCGCAGCACAAAACCGCTGATTTGATTGATATTTCCATGCAGTGAGCACCTGCTCACTGTCGATGTCCGGTACCTGCTCGGCAGCTGTTGACTTCCTGGTCAGTAACTGGCAAATTACTGACCATTGAGTCAGATGCCGCTATGAACCCTACCGCACCGCAACAGCCCGATCCCGCCTGTCCCACCGAACCGCGCTGGGAGCGCCGCAAGGAAGCCCGTCCGCAGGAGCTGCTGGACGCCGCGCTGGAGCTGTTCGTGGAGAAGGGTTACGCCGCCACCCGGCTGGAGGACGTGGCCGCACGCGCCGGCGTGTCCAAGGGCACGCTCTACCTCTACTTCGACGGCAAGCAGGCGCTGTTCAAGGCGGTGGTGCAGGAAGGCGTGGTGCCGCTGATCGAGGAAGGCGAGGCGCTGATCCAGAGCTGGCAGGGCCCGGCGCCCGAATTGCTTCGCATCATCGTGCACCGCTGGTGGCAGGTGGTGGGCGCGACCCGCCTGTCGGGCGTGATCAAGCTGATGATGGCCGAGGCGCACAACTTCCCGGAAGTGGCGCAGTTCCACTACGAGCAGGTGGTGCTGCGCGGCAAGCGCATCTTCGCGCACGCGGTAAACCTCGGCATCGCGCGCGGCGAGTTCCGCGCGCTGCCGGTGGACCATTGCGTGCGCCTGCTGCTCGCCCCGCTGCTGATGATGGCGATCTGGCAGCACTCGCTGGGCGTGTGCGAAACCGAGCCGGTGGAACCGGCGGGCTACCTCGACACCTACCTGGAACTGGCGCTGAACGGCCTGTCCGCCTCCCCCGCACCGGGAGCGGCCCATGCTGGCTGATGCCCTGCTCAGCTGGCTGCACATCACCGCCATCCTGGTCCTGGCGAGCGCGCTGGGCGCCGAGGCCCTGCTGCTGCGCGCCCAGCGCGGTCCGGCCACGCTGGTGGCGCTGGCGCGCGCCGACCTGATTTACGGCATTGCCGCCGCGCTGGTGCTGCTGACCGGCCTGGCGCGCCTGCATGCCGGCGCGCACGGCGCGGCTTTCCTGACGGCCAACCCGGTGTTCTGGGCCAAGATGGCGCTGTTCGTCGTGGTCGGCCTGCTGTCCATCCTGCCGACCGTGCGCTTCATCCAGTGGCGCCGCGCCCAGCGCACCGACGCCGCCTTCTGGCCGGCGGATGCTGAGCTTCGGCGGGTGCGCAGGCTGGTGTTCATCCAGTTGCACCTGCTGGCCTTCGTGCCGCTGGCCGCCGCGCTGATGGCGCGCGGCATCGGCGCCTGAGGCCGTCCCATGAGCGCCGCCCGATCACAAAGAGGTCCACGCATGTCCCTGCGCCCCCTGCCGTTCCTGATCATCACGACCCTGCTGCTCGGATGCACGCATGCCGAGGACGCGCCGCCGCCGGTGCGTCCGGTGCTGGCGATGACAGTCAGCGCAGGCAATGCCGCCGATGCCGCGGTGTATTCAGGTGAGGTGCGCGCCCGCCACGAGGCGGACATCGGATTCCGCATCCCCGGCAAGATCACGGCGCGCCTGGTGGACCTGGGCGCCACGGTGAAGCAGGGCCAGGCGCTGGCGCGCATCGATCCCTCGGACAGCCAGAGCAGCGCCGAGGCGTCGCGTGCCGCGGTCACCGCCGCGGACACGGACCACAGGCTGGCCGCGGCGGAACTGGAGCGCTACCGCGCGCTGGCCGACAAGGGTTTCGTCGGCAAGTCGGTGCTCGACCAGCGCGTCGCCACGGCCGATGCCGCCCGCGCGCGACTTGACCAGGCGCAGGCGCAGCTCGCGCTGTCGCGCAACCAGCTCGGCTACACCACCCTCACCGCCTCGAGCAACGGCGTGGTGACTGCAGTGCTGGCCGAAGCCGGCCAGGTGGTCGCCGCCGGCCAGCCGGTGGTGCGCATCGCGCGTCCCGAGGAGCGCGAAGTGCTGGTCAGCATTCCCGAAGCGCGCCTGGCCGCGACCCGTTCGGCGCGCGACGTCCGCATCCGCCTGCTGTCCGATCCCGGCAAGACGTACCAGGGCAGGCTGCGCGAACTCTCGCCCAACGCCGATCCGCTCACCCGCACTTTCGCTGCGCGCATCAGCATCCTCGGCGCCGATGCCGGCGTCGCGCTGGGCATGACCGCCAATGTCGCCTTTTCCGGCACCGGCGGCCCCGCGATGCAGTTGCCGCTTGCCGCCGTCACCCAGGCCGACGGCAAGGCGACGGTCTGGGTGGTGGACCAGGCCTCGATGACGGTCAGCCCGCGCGCGGTGACCGCCGGCGCCTTCCGCGAGGACACGGTCGCGGTGCTGGCCGGACTGCAAACGGGCGAGACGGTGGTCACCGCCGGTGTGAACAAGCTGGTGGCCGGGCAGAAAGTGCGCATCTCGCCCGACTCCGCCGTGACGCCCGCCGCCTCCGTGACGCCGGCAGCCCCCGCTGCTGCCGCAACCCGGGCCGCGCCGTGATCCACCACTTCAACCTGTCGGAATGGGCGCTGAACCACCGCGGCTTCGTGCTGTACACCATGGTGGTGCTGGCGGTGCTGGGCGTGTTGTCCTACGAGCGACTGGGCCAGTCGGAGGACCCGCCCTTCACCTTCAAGGTGATGGTGGTGCGCACGCTCTGGCCGGGCGCGTCCGCCCAGCAGGTGGAACTGCAGCTCACCGACAAGATCGAGAAGAAACTCCAGGAAACGCCGCACCTGGACTACACCCGCAGCTACTCGCGTCCGGGCGAGTCGCTGGTGTTCGTCGCGATGAAGGACTCGGCGCCGCCGGCCGAGGTGCCCAACACCTGGTACCAGGTGAGGAAGAAGGTCGGCGACATGCGCCACACCCTGCCGGCCGGTGCGCAGGGGCCGTTCTTCAACGACGAGTTCGGCGACACCTTCGGCATCCTGTACGCGCTCTCCGGCGAGGGCTACGACCACGCGATCCTCAAGCGCAACGCGGACCGGGTGCGCGACCGGCTGCTGCGCGTGCCCGATGCCGCCAAGGTGGAGCTGTTCGGCGTGCAGGACGAGAAGGTCTGGATCGAGCTGTCCAACGCGCGCCTGGCCACGCTGGGCATCGACCCGCAGCAGCTGGTCGCCTTGCTGCAGACCCAGAACGCGATCAACGCCGCCGGGTCTTTCGAAACCGCCGCCGAGCGCATCCAGCTGCGCGCCACCGGCAGCTTCGACTCGCCCGAGGCGATCGCCGACATGTCGATCCGGCTCAACGGGCGGCTGTTCCGCCTCGGGGACATCGCCCGCGTCTACCGCGGTTACGTCGACCCGCCCCAGCCCAAGGTGCGCTTCCAGGGCCGCGAGGTGGTGCTGGTGGGCCTGTCGATGGCGCCGGGCGGCGACATCATCGAACTCGGACGCAACGTGGGCCTGGCCGCGGCCGAGCTGCAGAACGAGCTGCCGGTGGGACTGGACCTGCTGCCGGTGTCCTCGGCGCCGCGCGCGGTCGCCTCCTCGATCAGCGAGTTCGTGCGCACCCTGGCCGAGGCGGTGGTGATCGTGCTCGCGGTGAGCCTGTTCTCCCTCGGCCTGCGCACCGGCATCGTGGTCGCGCTGTCGATCCCGCTGGTGCTGGCCGCGACCTTCCTGTTCATGTACCTGTTCGGCGTCGGCCTGCACAAGATTTCGCTGGGGGCGCTGATCCTGGCGCTGGGCCTGCTGGTGGATGACGCGATCATCGCGGTGGAGATGATGGCCATCAAGATGGAACAGGGCTGGGACCGGTTCCGCGCGGCTAGCTTCGCCTACACCTCCACCGCCATGCCCATGCTCACGGGCACCGCGGTGACCGTGGCCGGATTCCTGCCGATCGCCACCGCGCAATCGGCCACCGGCGAGTACACCCGCTCGATCTTCCAGGTGAACGCGATCGCGCTGGGCGTGTCCTGGCTGGCTGCGGTGGTGTTCATCCCCTACCTCGGCTTCAAGCTGCTGCCCGACCGTTCCAAGGCGGGCGCCGAGCCCAGCACGCATGATGAACATGCCGTCTACCAGGGCGCGTTCTACGTGCGCTTCCGCGCGCTGGTGGCCTGGTGCGTGCGCAGGCGCTGGCTGGTGATCGCGATCACCGGCGGCGCGTTCGCGCTCTCGCTGGCCGGCTTCGGCCTGGTGCAGCAGCAGTTCTTCCCGGCGTCCACGCGCCCGGAACTGCTGGTCGAGATGCGCCTGCCCGAGGGCGCGTCCTTCTCCTCGACCGAGGCGCAGGTGCGCAAGCTCGAGGCGTTGTTGAAGAACGAGAAGGGCATCGAGAACGTGGTGGCCTATGTCGGCACCGGCAGCCCGCGGTTCTACCTGCCGCTGGACCAGCAGCTGGCCGCGACCAGCTTCGCGCAGTTCGTGATCCTCACCACCGGCGTCACCGAGCGCGAGGCGCTGCGCCAGCGGCTGATCGCGTTGTTCGACGCCGACTTCCCGGAACTGCGCGCCAACATCACCCGGCTGGAGAACGGCCCGCCGGTGGGATTCCCGGTGCAGTTCCGCGTCTCTGGCGAGGACGTGCCCACGGTGCGGCGCATCGCGGCCGAGGTTGCCGCGGTGATGCGCGCCAACCCCAGCCTGCAGAACGTGCAGTTCGACTGGGACGAGCCTTCCAAGGTGATACGCGTGCGCATCGACCAGAACAAGGCGCGCGTGGCCGGCCTGTCCAGCCAGGACCTGGCCGGGTTGCTGAACACCTCGCTCTCGGGCATCGCGACCACCACCTTCCGCGAGCGCGACAAGTCCATCGACGTGGTGCTGCGCGGCGCGTCCGACGAGCGCATGCACCTGTCGCGCATCGCCGACCTCGCGATCCCGACGCGCGACGGCCGCAACGTCCCGCTGGGGCAGGTCGCCGACATCGGCTACGAGTTCGAGCCGGGCGTGGTCTGGCGGCGCAACCGCCTGCCCACCATCACGGTGCGCGCCAACGTCTACGGCAGCATCCAGCCGCCGGCGGTCACGGCGCAGGTGGAGCCGCTGCTCGCGCCGCTGCGCGCGAAGCTGCCCGCCGGATACCACATCGAGACCGGCGGCACGGTGGAGGACGCGGCCAAGGGCAGCGCTTCGGTGGCCGCCGGCGTGCCGCTGTTCCTGGTCACCGTGCTCACCGTGCTGATGCTGCAGCTGCAGAGCTTCCAGCGCGTGCTGCTGGTGGTGCTGACCGCGCCGTTGGGACTGATCGGGGTGGTGCTGTTCCTGCTGCTGTTCAAGGTGCCGTTCGGCTTCGTCGCGATGCTGGGCACGATCGCGCTGTCGGGCATGATCATGCGCAACTCGGTGATCCTGGTGGACCAGATCGACCAGGACATACGCGCCGGGCACGTGCCGGCGCTGGCCATCGTGGATGCCACGGTGCGGCGCTTCCGCCCGATCACGCTGACCGCGGCGGCGGCGGTGCTGGCGATGATCCCGCTGACCCGCAGCACCTTCTTCGGGCCGATGGCCGTGGCCATCATGGGCGGGCTGATCGTGGCGACCCTGCTGACCCTGCTGTTCCTGCCGGCGCTGTATGCGGCCTGGTTCCGCGTCCCGCAAGCGCCCGCTGGCGATGCGCGCACCCCCCCGGACGGGGTGGGCTCCGCGCAGGGTGCCTAGGGGTGCGTGGTAACATTTCCGGTGCGTTGCAGCACGATCTCTTCCACAGATTCCTCACTCCCGCGCGACCCCTCCGACCATGAATGCCACCCCGAACACCGACAAGGCCCGATTCAACATGGTCGAGCAGCAGATCCGCACCTGGGACGTGCTCGACCAGGACGTGCTGGACCTGCTCTACGTGGTGCGCCGAGAGGACTTCGTGCCTGCCGCGCACCGGGCGCTGGCGTTCTCGGACCTGGAACTACCCATCGGCGAGGGCGAGTGCATGATGCAGCCCAAGCTCGAGGCGCGCATCATCCAGGAACTCGCGCCGCGCCGGCATGAACGCGTGCTGGAGGTCGGCAGCGGCACCGGCTACCTCACGGCGCTGCTGGCGCACCGCGCCCAGCACGTGTGCTCGGTGGAAATCAACCCGGTGCTGGGCGCGATGGCCTCGGCCAACCTCGCGCGCCACGGCGCGGACAACGTCCAGCTCGAGGCCGGCGACGGCGCCCGTGGCTGGGCGGCGCGCGCGCCGTTCGACCTCATCGTGCTCACCGGCTCGACGCCGGTGCTCGCGCAGGACCTGCTGGACCAGCTCAAGCCCGGCGGGCGCCTGTTCGCCATCGTCGGCGAGCCGCCGGTGATGGAAGCCCGGCTGGTCACCCGCGCACCCGGCGGCAGCTACCGCAGCCTGACCCTGTTCGAGACCTGCTTCCCGCCGCTGCGGAACGCCCCGCAGCCGGAACGGTTCCGTTTCTGACCGGAGCGCACATGGACCAGATCAGCGCCAAGGACCTGTCCGCATGGCTGGCCGACCCGGCCAGGCCGCGCCCCGTGCTGCTCGACGTGCGCGAGCCCTGGGAGTTCGAGACCTGCAAGCTGGACGGCGCGCTGCTCGCGCCCATGGCCTCGATCCCGGGGCGCATGCAGGACCTCGACCCCGAGGCGGAGACGGTGGTGATCTGCCACCATGGGGGACGCAGCATGCAGGTGGCGGTGTACCTGGAACGCAACGGTTTCGGCAGGCTGCACAACCTGGCCGGTGGCATGGATGCATGGGCGCGCACCGTGGATCCGTCCATGGCCACGTATTGAGCGACCAAGGGAAGGCACCGGGAACATGAAAGCACTGATAGCCGCTGGGGCGGGACTGGCAGGCCTGGCTGTGTGGGCGCCCGCGAGCGGGGCGGACCTGCTGCAGTTCCTGCGCGAGGCCCGCGCCAACGACGCGCAGTACGCGTCCGCCCGCGCCGCGCTGGATGCCGGGCGCGAGAAGCTGCCGCAGGGCCGCGCGCTGCTGTTTCCCACCATCACCGGCAGCGCGAACACGGTCTGGAACGACGGCGAGGTGCGCCTGCGCTCGGCGGCGCCCGGGCCGTTCCCCCGCCAGTTCAATTCCAACGGCTGGTCGCTCAACCTGACCCAGCCGGTGCTGCGCCTGCAGAACTGGGAGCAGTTCAAGCAGTCCGAGTTCCAGGTGGCGCAGGCCGAGGCGCAGTTCGCCCAGGCCAGCCAGGACCTGATCCTGCGCGTCTCGCAGGCCTATTTCGACGTGCTGGCCTCGCAGGACAGCCTGGCCTTCATCCTCGCGCAGAAGGCGGCGATCTCCGAGCAACTGGCGCAGGCCAAGCGCAATTTCGAGGTCGGCACCGCGACCATCACCGACACCAACGAGGCGCAGGCGCGCTTCGACCTGTCGACCTCGCAGGAAATCGCCGCGAGGAACGACCTCGAGATCCGCAAGCAGGCGCTGCAGCTGAGCATCGGCAAGTACCCGGAAGCACTGACCCCGATGCGCGGCAAGGTGCAGATCTCCGCGCCCCAGCCGGCGGCGATGGAACAATGGGTGGACTCTGCGCAGTCCAACAACTTCGCCGTGCGCGTCCAGGAAGCGGCGCTGGAGATCGCCAACCGGGAGATCCGCCGCAGCCGCGCGGGGCACCTGCCGACGCTGGACCTGGTGACCTCGTATTCCGAGACCGGCGCGCAATCCAACCTGAACACCGGCGTGGGCAGCGATTTCCGCGGCGCCACCATCGGGTTGCAGCTGAACCTCCCCATCTACGCCGGTGGCGGCGTCGACTCGCGGGTGCGCGAGGCGATCGCCAACAAGGAGAAGGCGCGCTTCGACCTGGAGAACAGCCGGCGCCAGGCCGCGCTGTCCGCGCGCCAGGCCTACCTCGGGGTCACCAACGGCATCGCGCAGGTGCGCGCGCTGGAGCAGGCGGTGCTGTCCTCGGAATCCGCGCTTGCGTCCAACAAACTGGGCTACGAAGTGGGCGTGCGCATCAACATCGACGTGCTCAACGCGCAGCAGCAGCTGTTCTCGACCAAGCGCGACCTGTCCAAGGCGCGCTACGACACCATCGTCAACGGCCTGCGGCTGAAGTCCGCCTCGGGCTCGCTGGGCGAATCCGACATCGAGGCGATCAACGCCTTGCTCGGTACGGACTGAGCACGCAAGGCCGGCCGGCGCGCCGCGCCGGCTCAGCCGCCCTGCGCGTCGCCGTCCAGCAGGCGCGCGCACACCTGCATCAGGCGCAGGGTCGCGCCACGGTGTTCCCCGCAGAAGCGCTTGCCCGCATCCCCCATGGCGCGTGACGCATTCCGGTCCGCCAACAGGGTCGCGGCGGCGGCGGCAACGCCCGCCGGGCCCGACACGCGCAGCGCGGCACCGCAGGCGACCGCCTGGTCGGCCGCCTGCGCGAAGTTGTAGGTGTGCTCGCCAAGCAGCACCGGCACGCCGCAGGCGCAGGCCTCGATCAGGTTCTGCCCTCCATAAGGCAGCAGGCTGCCGCCGATGAAGGCGAGGTCGCTGGCGAGGTAGTAGGCCGCCATCTCGCCCATGCTGTCGCCCAGCATCAGCCGGCACGCGGGCGGCACCGGCAGCCCGTCGCTGCGGCGCGCGAACGCCCTCCCACCCAGGGCCATCAGGCGCATGACCTCGTCGAAGCGGTTGGGGTGGCGCGGCACGACCAGCACCAGCACCTCCGGCGGCAGCGTCGCGAGCGCCTCGACCAGCGGCGCCTCCTCGCCCTCGCGCGTGCTGGCCAGCAGCAGCACGGGACGGTCCCCGATGCGCGCGCGCAATTGCGCGGCCGTTGGCGGCGCGTCGGCGGGCACCTCGAAGTCGAACTTCAGGTTGCCGGTGACGAGGGGCGCGCGGGCGCCGAGGACGGCCAGCCTCGAGGCGTCATCCACGGTCTGCGCCGCCACCGAATCGAACGCGCCCAGCGCCTCGCGGGTCAGCCCCGACACCAGCGCGTAGCCGCGCGCCGAGCGCTCGGAAAGGCGCGCATTGGCCAGCACCAGCGGCACGCCCTCGCGCCGGCAGCCGGCGACCAGGTTGAACCAGATCTCCGTCTCCATCACGATGCCGATCCGCGGCCGGAACGCGCGCAGGAATGCGCGCACCGCGAACGGGTAGTCGTAGGGCAGCCAGGCCAGGCGCACGCGGTCCCCGAACGGGGCCTGCGCGTACAGCGCGCGCGCGGCGGCCCGCCCGGTGGCGGTCATCTGCGTGACCAGCAGTTCATGGTCGGGATAACGCTCGGCGAGCAGGGCCACCAACGGCTGAGCCGCGCGCGTCTCGCCCAGCGACACCGCGTGCAGCCAGATCACCGGCCGCGTCGCGGGCCGCGCATGGCGACCGAAGCGCTCGCCGACGGCTTCGCGGTAGCCGGGTTCGCTGCGGCCGCGCCACCAGAGGCGTGACAGCACCCAGGGCAGGAGCAGCCACAGCAGCAGGGTGTAGGCGGTGCGTGCCATGGTCGATGCCGCCGGCCTCAGTCCAGCGCCGCCAGCGCGCGCAAGGACTGCAGCACGTCCCGCGGCGCCGGACAGGCCCCGATGCCGCCGAGGTTGGTCGCACGCGCCGCGCCGTACACGCCGGTCAGCGCCGGATCGGTGGCGGTGTAGACCGCCGCCACCGCCACGCCCAGCGCGGCGGCAAGGTGCGTGAGGCCGGTGTCCACGCCCACCACGCAGCGCGCGCCGGCCAGCAGCGCGCACATCGCGCCCACCGGCAACCGGTCGGGCACGCGCGCGCCGGGAATGTCCCGCGCCAGCCTCAGGCTGCGCTCGCGTTCCTGCTCGTTGCCGTGCGGCAGGACCACCTCGAGCGGCGCCAGCGCGCGCGCCAGTGCGACCCAGTGCTGCTCCGGCCAGAGCTTGTCGGCGCGACTGGTTGCGTGCAACAACACGGCGTAACCCGGCCCGCCCGTTCCGGCTGCGGCCGGCGCCAGGCCATAGTCCACCTTCCAGGTCGGCCGGTGCCCGAGCGCCGCGCCCACCAGCAGGCGGTTGCGCGTGACCGCATGCTCGTCGCGCGGCACGTGGTGGCAGCGGTCGTAGAAACGCGCCGCCAGCGGCTCGCGCGCGCTGCGCGCGTCGAAGCCATGGTGTTCCCCCTGCACGCCCGATGCGACCAGGGCGCTCTTGACAAGGCCCTGCGTGTCGATCACCAGGTCATAGCGCTCCAGGCGCAGGTGGCGGCGGAAGGCGCCGATCTCGTCCCAGGTCGCGCGCCCCAGCAGTTGCTTGCGCCAGCGGCGTATCGCCACCGGCAACGCGCGCTGCACGCCCGGGTGCAGTGCCACCACCGGCGCATACGCCTCCTCCACCACCCAATCGATGCGCGCACCCGGATTGCGGGCGCGGATGTCGTTCACCACCGGCAGGTTGTGCACCACGTCGCCCAGCGACGAGGTCTTCACCAGCAGGATGCGCTTCATGCGGCCGCCGGCGACGCGCGGAGGGGAAAGGGAATCAAGGTAGAATCACGTAAATGCTTGATTATAAATGCTCCTTGGCATAACGACGACCTGATTGCGAACGCATGCAGCCTGAGCGCCCCAAGGGCTTGTCCGTGGTCCTGATCACGCTGGATGCCGCCAGCCAGCTGGACGCCTGCCTGGCGAGCGCCGCATTCGCCGACGAGCTGCTGGTGGTGGATTCCGGCTCCACCGACGGCACCGTCGCCATCGCGCGCGCGCGCGGCGCGCGGGTGATCGAGCATCCCTGGCTGGGCTTCGGCCCGCAGAAGCAGTTCGCCGTCGAATCCGCGGCGCATGACTGGGTGCTCTGCCTGGACGCCGATGAGCGCGTCAGTGACGCGTTGCGCGCAGCGGTGCAGCGCGAGCTCGCCGCGCCGCGCGCCTGCGTCTATGCCATGGCCCGCTGCAACCGCTTCCTCGGGCGCTGGCTGCGCCACGGCGAGGGCTATCCGGACTGGAGCACGCGCCTGTTCCACCGCCGCCATGCACGCTGGAGCGACGACCCGGTGCACGAGAAGGTGCTGACCGCCGAGCCGGTGGCGCGGCTGGAAGGCGACCTGATGCACGAGTCGGCCGAGACCCTGTCGCGCTACCTCGACAAGCAGAACCGCTATACCACGCTGGCCGCCGAGCGCATGGCAAGCGAGGGGCGGCAGGCCGGCGCCTTGCAGCTGGTGGCGAGCCCGGTGTTCCGCTTCATCAAGTTCTACCTGCTGCGCGCCGGATTCCTCGACGGATTGCCGGGCCTGGTGCATGTGGCGATCGGCTGCATGAACAGCTTCCACAAGTACGCCAAGCTGATCGAGTTGAACCGGGGCAGCCGGTGAGGACCGGGCCATGACCATTCTGGTGACCGGCGGCGCCGGCTTCATCGGCTCGAACTTCGTGCTGGACTGGCTCGCCGACCCGGCGGCGGAAGCCGTGGTCAACCTCGACAAGCTCACCTATGCCGGCAACGCGGCCAACCTCGCCGCGCTGCGCGATGACCCGCGCCACGTTTTCGCGCAGGCGGACATCGGCGACCGCGAAGCGGTGCGCGGACTGCTGGCGCATCACAAGCCGCGCGCCATCGTGCATTTCGCGGCCGAAAGCCACGTCGACCGGTCCATCCTCGGGCCGGGCGAGTTCATCCAGACCAACATCAACGGCAGCTTCGTGCTGCTGGAGGAGGCGCGCGCCTTCTGGAGCGCCCTGCCGGACGCGGCGCGCGGGGCGTTCCGCTTCCTGCACGTGTCCACCGACGAGGTGTACGGCTCGCTGGGCGAGCACGACCCGGCCTTCTCGGAGTCCACGCCCTACGCGCCCAACAGCCCCTACGCCGCTTCCAAGGCCGCCTCGGACCACCTGGTGCGCGCCTGGCACCACACCTACGGCCTGCCGGTGCTGACCACGAACTGTTCGAACAACTACGGCCCGTACCAGTTTCCCGAAAAGCTGATCCCGCTGGTGATCCTGAACGCGCTGCAGGGCAAGCCGCTGCCGGTGTACGGCGACGGGCGCAACGTGCGCGACTGGCTGTACGTCGGCGACCACTGCGCGGCGATACGCCGGGTGCTGGAAGCAGGCAGGCCGGGCGAGACCTACAACATCGGCGGGCGCAGCGAGCAGGCCAACATCGACGTGGTGCTCACGCTGTGCCGGCTGCTGGACGAACTGCGCCCCGGCCCCGCGCCACGGGAAAAATTGGTGAAGTACGTCACGGACCGTCCCGGCCACGACCGGCGCTACGCCATCGACTGCGGCAAGATCGAGCGGGAACTGGGCTGGCGCGCCGCGCACGACTTCGCCTCGGGCCTGCGGCGCACGGTGCAGTGGTACCTGGACCACGAGGCCTGGATCGCGGACGTGCAGAGCGGCGCCTACCGCGACTGGATCGCCAGCAACTACGCGCAACGCAACGAGCCATGAGGCAGTCGGCATGAAAGGCATCATCCTCGCCGGCGGATCCGGCACCCGCCTCTACCCGGTCACCCGCGCGGTGTCCAAGCAGCTGCTGCCGATCTACGACAAGCCGATGATCTATTACCCGCTGTCCACGCTGATGCTGGCGGGGATACGGGAGATCCTCATCATCTCCACGCCCGAGGACACGCCGCGCTTCCGGCAGTTGCTGGGCGACGGCGCCGAATGGGGCCTGTCGCTTAGCTACGCGGTGCAACCCTCGCCCGACGGCATCGCACAGGCCTTCCTCATCGGCGCGGACTTCATTGCCGGCGAGTCCTGCGCGCTGATCCTGGGCGACAACATCTTCCACGGCAACGACCTGGTGCTGGACATGCAGAAGGGCACCTCGCGCGCCAGCGGCGCGACCGTGTTCGCCTACCCGGTGCGCGACCCGCAGCGCTACGGCGTGGTCGAGTTCGACCGCACCGGCCGCGCGATCAGCATCGAGGAAAAGCCCGCCAAGCCCAAGTCGCGCTATGCGGTGACCGGCCTGTACTTCTACGACGCGAAGGTGGTGGACGTGGCGCGCGGGCTGCGCCCCTCGGCGCGCGGCGAACTGGAGATCACCGACGTGAACCGCCACTACCTGCAGCGCGGCGAGCTGGACGTGGTGGTGCTGGGCCGCGGCCATGCGTGGCTGGACACCGGCACGCACGAGTCGCTGCTGGAGGCGAGCAGCTTCGTGCAGACGCTGGAGGCGCGCCAGGGCCTGAAACTGTGCTGCCCGGAGGAAATCGCCTGGCGCATGGGCTGGATCAGCGCCGCGCAGCTGGAAGCCCTGGCCCGCCCGCTGAAGAACAGCGGCTACGGCGCCTACCTGCTCGGCCTGCTGGACGAGCAGATGCCCGGCTCGGGCCCGGCCTGAGGCGCGGGCCGCCATGAAGCTCACGCCGACCGCGCTGCCGGAAGTGCTGGTGATCGAGCCGAAGGTGTTCGGCGACGAGCGCGGCTTCTTCCTGGAGAGCTGGAACGAGCGCGCCTTCGCGCAGGCCGGCATCGATGCGCGTTTCGTGCAGGACAACCATTCGCGCTCGGCGCGCGGCGTGCTGCGCGGCCTGCACTACCAGCTGCGCCAGCCGCAGGGCAAGCTGATGCGAGTCGTGGCCGGACGCGTGTTCGACGTCGCGGTGGACATCCGGCGCGGCTCGCCGAACTTCGGCCGCTGGGCCGGCGTGATGCTGGACGCCGCCGAACACAAGCTGGTCTGGATACCGCCCGGTTTCGCCCACGGCTTCTGTGTGCTGAGCGACACCGCGGACGTGCTCTACAAGGCGACCGATTTCTACGCGCCGGACGATGAACGCGCGATCGCCTGGAACGACCCGGACATCGCCGTCGCCTGGCCGCTGGACGGCCCGCCGTCGCTGTCGGCCAAGGACGCGCGCGCCGGGCTGCTGCGCGACGCGGCCTGCCATGCGTAGCCGTCCCGCGCGCGGGACCGTCCAGGTGGCGCGGCTGCCGTGAAGGTCCTGCTGCTGGGACGCGACGGCCAGCTGGGCCGGGCGCTCCAGCCGGCGCTCGCCCCGCTGGGCGCCGTGACCGCGCTCGGGCGCGCGGAGCTCGACCTTCGCGACGGCCGGGCCATGACAGGGGTACTCGAGCGCCTCGCCCCCGACATCATCGTCAATGCCGCAGCCTACACCGCGGTCGACAAGGCGGAGTCCGAGCCGGAGATGGCCGACGCGCTGAACGCCCGCGCGCCCGCGCTGCTTGCCGCGCAAGCGGCGCGCAGCGGCGCCCTGCTGGTGCACTACTCGACCGACTACGTGTTCGGCGGCGGCAAGCCGGGCGCCTGGACCGAGGACGACGTCCCCGCTCCGCTGGGCGCCTACGGCCGCAGCAAGCTCGCCGGCGAACGGGCCATCGCCGCCTCGGGCTGCCGGCACCTGGTGTTGCGTACCAGCTGGGTCTATGCGCCCTGGGGCGCGAACTTCCTGCTCACCATCCTGAGGCTGGCGCGCGAGCGTCCCGAACTGCGCGTCGTGGACGACCAGGTCGGGGCGCCGACCAGCGTGCTCGCGCTGGCGCGCGCCACCACGGAACTGGCCGGGCGCATGCAGGCCGAACCGGACCGGCGCGGCGGGCTCTACCACCTCGCGGCGGCTGGGCACACGTCGTGGCACGGCTTCGCGCAGGCCATCGTGGGTTCGGCCGGGCTGGCCACGCCGGTGCGCGCGATCCCGAGTTCCGAATACAGGAGCGCCGCGCGCCGGCCGTTGAACTCGCGCCTGGACTGCGCGCGCGTCGCGCGCGATTTCGGCATCGTGCTGCCGGACTGGCGGGACGGGCTGCGCGAGGTGATGGGCGGGCTGGCGGCCCCGGGTCAGGCGCGGCGGTAGTCGTCGGCGAAGCGCTCGATGTCGTCCTCGCCCAGGTAGTCCCCCGACTGGACCTCGATCACCAGCAACGGGCCGTCGCCGGTGTTCTCCAGCCGGTGCACCGTGCCCAGCGGGATGTAGGTGGACTGGTCCGGCCCGAGGTCCAGGGTCTCGTCGCCGCGCACCACGCGCGCGCTGCCCGACACCACCACCCAGTGCTCGGCGCGGCGCTGGTGCCGCTGCAGGGAAATCTTCGCGCCCGGCTTCAGCATCAGGCGCTTGACCTGGTAGCGCTCGCCGCTGCCGAGCGCCTCGTAGTAGCCCCAGGGCCGGTAGACCCGGGTGTGCGAGAAATGCTCGGTGCGCTCGGCGCGCTTGAGGTGCTCGACCGCCTGCTTGACGTCCTGTGCGGCGTCCTTGTGGGCGACCAGCACCACGTCGTCGGTCTCGACGATCACCAGGTCGGACACGCCCACCGCCGCCACCAGCCGGCTCTCGGCGCGCACGTAGTTGTCGCGCGACCCGTCGAGGTAGACGTCGCCCTGCACCACGTTGCCCGCCTCGCCCTTGTCGGCGACTTCCCAGAGGGAAC
>CAIVVS010000318.1 GCA_903909415.1 uncultured Pseudomonadota bacterium
CTCGCTGTCGGACCGCTACGGGCGCCGCCCGGTGCTGCTGTCCGGCCTGGTGCTGTTCTGGGTGGGCAGCGCGATCGCGCTCTGGTCCGGCACCATCGAAGGCCTGATCGCGGGCCGCGTGGTGCAGGCCGCCGGCGCCGGCTGCGGCCTGACACTCGCGCGCGCCATCGCGCGCGACACCTACGGCACCGACAGCCTGGTCAAGGTGATCGCCTACCTGACCATGGGCTACACGCTGGGACCCATGCTCTCGCCCATGATCGCCGGCGCGCTGATCGACGCCTTCGGCTGGCACAGCGCGCTGTGGTTCTCGCTCGTGGCCGGCAGCCTGATCCTCGCCGCCGCCTGGGTTGTGCTGTACGAGACGCGCCCGGAGGAAGACAGCCGCCAGCAGTCGGCGACCATCTGGGGCGACTTCGCGGAACTCCTGCGCCAGCCGCGCTTCGTCGCCTATGTCTGCCAGACCGGGTTCGCCACCGGGGCCTTCCTCGCCATGTCGGCGGCCTCCAGCTTCATCATGGTGGACAACCTCGGGAGCACCCCGGGCGAGTTCGGCCTCTGGTTCGTGCTCTATCCCTTCGGCTTCCTGCTGGGCAACGTCATCTCCAGCCGCCTGACCCGGCGCGTGTCCATCGATACCATGGTGATCGCCGGCTCGGCCATCATCGCGCTGGCCATCGTGGTGCAGGCATCCTTCGTGCTGTATGGCACGCTGACGCCGGCGTCGCTGTTCATCCCGGGCTTCTTCACCACCATCGGCCAGGGCATCGCGCTGCCCAACGCGCAGGTCGGCGCGATCCGCGTCAAGCCGGCGCTGGCCGGCACCGCCGCAGGGCTGGGCGTGTTCGCGCAGATGTTCTTCGGCGGCGTGTTCTCGCAGTTCCATTCCATGATCGCCGACGGCACGCCCACGCCCATGGTGATCACCACGTCCATCGCGGCGGTGCTGATGCTCGCCTGCGGCATCGTGCCCTACGCGATGCGCGACCGGGAGCGGGCGAGGGCCCGCGCGCGCTGAAGGGGCGCTGAGTAACGCTGAGGCCCGGCGCGCTGCGGCCTGCGCCGCGCGCGCCCAGGCCGCCTACTTCGGCTTGTAGGTCGCCGCCAGCCCTTCCAGCGCCAGGCCGTAGCCCAGCAGGTCGTGCATGCGCTTCTTGATGTCCTGCACCAGCAGCACGCGCGCATAGCGGCGCAGCAGCGGCGGGCGCAGCATCAGCATGCGGGCGTGTTCCCAGGCGCGGTCCAGCAGCTTGTCGCGCGGCAGGATCTCGCTCACCAGGCCCGCTTCCTTGGCCTGCGTGGCATTCAGTTCCTGCCCGGTGAGCAGGAAATAGCGCCCGCGGTTGGTGCCCATCAGCAGCGGGAACACCACGTGCACGCCATCGCCCGGCACCAGCCCGCCGTTGAAGTGCGCCGAGTCCTGGAAGGTCGCCTCCTCGGCCGCGAGCACGATGTCGCACAGCAGCGGGATCTCGGCATGGCGCACTGCCGGCCCGTTCACCGCCGCGATCATCGGCACCTCGATGTTGAGCAGGTTGCCCAGCAGGTGCTTGCCTTCCCAGTAGATCGGGTCCCACTTCTCGGCGGTCGCCGGGTCGCGCGCGTGGTTGTGCCCGCCGTGCGCGAGCTTCGGCCCGCTGAACGCCTCGCCCGTGCCGGTGAGGATCACCACGCCGTTCTCGCGGTCGCGCCCCACGTCGAGGAAGGCCTGCTCCAGCTGGCCGTGCGGGATCAGGCTCCAGTGCAGCGGCTTGCCGTCGGTGTGGAACTGCATCTCCAGGATGCCGTCCTCGCGGCGCATCCGGATCATGCTGTACTTGTCGCGGTACTCGTCGAACGATGACATGGCTTGTTTCCCGGTTTACGTGGGGCCTTTCCCGACGCCTTATTCGACCTTCGCGCCCGACTCGCGCACCAGCTGGCCCCAGCGCACTTCCTCGGTCTTGAGCATGGCGGCGAACTCCGCGCGCGTCATGCCGCCGGGTTCCAGCGACTGCGCGGTGATGAACTTGGCGCGGTACACCGGGTCGTTCAGCGTCTTGATCACTTCCGCGTGGATCTTGGTCAGCACCGGCTCGGGCGTGCCGCCGGTCGCGGCCAGGCCGAACCAGACGCTGGCCGAGTAGCCCGGCACGCCGGCCTCGGAGACGGTCGGCAGGTCGGGGCGCAGCGACAGGCGGCGCTCGGTGGTGGTGGCCAGCACCTTGAGCTTGCCGGCCTTCTCGTGCTGCTCGAACACGCTCAGGGTCACGATCAGCATGCCGAGCTGGCCGCTCAGCATGTCGGTCACCGCCGCGGCCGAGCCCTTGTAGGGCACGTGCAGGATGTCCACGCCGGCCATGCGCTTCAGCTGCTCGGTGATCACGTGCGGGTAGGAACCGCTGCCGAAGGACGCGTAGGTCAGCTTGCCCGGGTTCGCCTTGGCATAGGCGATCAGCTCGCGCAGGTTGGTCGCGGGCACCGCGTTGGACAGCGCCAGCACCGGCGCCAGCCGCACCACCACCGTGATCGGCGCGAGGTCGGTCAGCGGCTTGTACGTCATCTTGGAGTACAGGTGCTGGTTGATCACGAAGGCGGCGCTGTCGGAGAACAGCATGGTGTAGCCGTCGGGCGCGGCCTTGGCCACCATGTCGGCGCCTATCATGGTCGAGCCGCCGGGACGGTTCTCCACCACCACCTGCTGGCCCCAAGCCTCCGACAGCTGGTGCGCGAGGCCCCGCGCCACCGCGTCGGTGCCGCCGCCCGCGGTGTACGGGACGATGATGCGTGCCGGCTTGGTGGGCCAGTTCTGCGCGTGGGCCGGCAGTGTCGCCATCAGCGCCGCCCCGACCATGGCCGCGGCGGTGGAACCCAGCAGTTTCCCGATCTTCATCGTGCCTCCTCCGTCGATTTGCGTTCGTGTCCGGGCGCGATCGCGTGTGGTTCCCGCGCGCCGGAAAGTGCATGCATTGTCGGCCCAATCCCGGCGGGTTGGTGCTGCGATGCGGCGAATCGGCCCGCCATGGCCCGCGTGATGGCGATAAATCATCGGTCCTTCCCGTCCCGGGCGCGTCCCTTTGCTAGGATGCGCGCAGGAGGAGTACAGGATGACAATCAAATCTGCAGGGTTCGTTGCGCGCGCCGGACTGGTGTTCGCGCTTGGATTGGCTGGCGTGTTCCCGGGCGCTGCCATCAACGCCGCGCACGCCCAGGCCTGGCCGGCCAAGCCGGTGCGCCTGCTGACCAGCGGCGCCTCGGGCGGACCGGTGGACATCGTCGCGCGCGGCTTCTCGCAGGCGATGGGCAATGCCTTCAAGCAGTCCTTCACGGTGGAGAACCGCCCCGGCGCCGACGGCCTGATCGCCGGCGAAGCCTGCGCGCGCGCCACGCCCGACGCCTACACGCTGTGCGTGATGGACGGCTTCGTCGTCGCCACCAACCCGGCGGTGCGCGCCAAGATGCCCTTCGACCCCGCCAAGGACCTGGAGCCGATCGCGCACCTGGGCA
>CAIVVS010000319.1 GCA_903909415.1 uncultured Pseudomonadota bacterium
CGGCGTGTCCTACCAGCCGAGCATCCTGGTCGTGCACCCCACGCTGGGCGTGAACTCGGTGAGGGAACTGATCGCCCTGGCGCGGACCCGGCCGCTCAACTACGCCTCGGCCGGCGCCGGCAGCTCGCCGCACCTGGCCACTGAGATGCTCAACGGCGCGATGGGACTGAAGATCGCGCACGTGCCCTACAAGGGATCCGGGCCGGCCGCCGCCGCTGCGCTGTCGGGCGAGGTGGAGGTCTACATCGGCGCGGGCAGCGACATCCTGCCGCACATTCGCGCCGGCAAGCTGCGCGCGCTGGGCGTGGCCAATGCCAAGCGCCTGGCCATCCTGCCGGACGTGCCCACCATGCACGAGGCCGGCGTGCCGAACTTCCAGGCTGGCAGCTGGTTCGGCTTCTTCGCGCCCACCGGCACCGCGCAGCCGGTCATCGGCCGCCTGAACGCGGAATTCACGAAGATCCTGTCCAGCCCGGTGGAGCGCGACCGCGTCGCGGCCGGCGGCAGCGCCGACATCACCATCGGCACCCCGGAGCAGCTGGGTGACCTGGTGAAGTCCGAGATCGCCAAGTGGTCCGCGGTGATCCGCGATGCCAACATCAAGGTCGAGTGAAGCGGGGAACGCCATGTCGGTGATGGACCAGATCAGCGTGCGCGACCGGGTGGTGTTCATCACCGGCGCGGGGCAGGGCATAGGCCGGACCTACGCGCTGGAGTTCGCGCGCGCCGGCGCGATTCCGGTCATCGCGGAGGTCAACAAGGCCAATGGCGAGCGGGTCGCGGCCGAGGTGCGCGCCGAGGGTGGCCGGTGCCTCGCGATCCACACGGACGTCACCCAGCCCGCTTCCATAGCGGCGGCGGTCGCGGCGACGATGGCGGAGTACGGCCGCATCGACGTGCTCATCAACAACGCGGCCATGTTCGCCAGCCTGGTGCGCGGCAACTTCGACGACATCCCGGCCGAGACCTGGGACGCGCTCTACCGCGTCAACGTCACCGGCTCGTGGCAGTGCGCGCGGGCGGTGGTGCCGCACATGCGGCGCGCCGGCTGGGGCCGGATCATCAACACCGGTTCGGCCACGGTGCCGCTGGGCATGCCCGGCTACGCGCACTACGTGTCGTCCAAGGCCGCCCTGGTCGGCCTCACGCGCGCGCTGGCGCGCGAGCTCGGCCCGCAGGGCATCACGGTTAACTGCATCATGCCGGGCATGACCGAGACCGACGTGGACATCCCCGGGCGCACCGACCAGATCCGCGCCAAGGTGGTGGACATGCAGTGCATCAAGCGCCTGGGCACGCCCGAGGACGTCGCCGGCATGGTGCTGTTCATGGCCTCGCCTGCGGCCGGGTTCATGAGCGGCCAGTCGGTGCTGGTCGACGGCGGATCGGCGCACCTGTGAGGCGGCTGGGCGCATGAAGGAAACCCACGTCCCGGTCCTGATCGTCGGCGGCGGCCCGGTGGGCCTGGCGCTGGCGATCGACCTGGCCTGGCGCGGCATACGCACCATGCTGGTGGAGCGGCGCGACGGTTCCATCCCGCTGCCCAGGATGAACGGCGTGAACGCGCGCACCATGGAGTTCTGCCGGCGCTGGGGCATCGCCGACCGGGTGCGCAACGCCGGCTGGCCGGCGGACTTCCCGCGGCGCATGCAGTACACCAGCTCGCTGCGCGGCGAACCGTTCCACGTGATCGACTACGGCGCGCATGTCCGGCGCTCGCCGCATTCGCCGGAGCATTTCCAGCGCTGCCCGCAGACGTGGTTCGACCCCATCCTGCGCGGGCACGCGGCCAGCTTCGCCAGCAACACGCTGCGCCATCGCACCCAGCTCGACGCCTTCGAGGACCGGGGCGATGGCGTGCTCGCCACGCTCACCGACCGCGACAGCGGCGTGACCGAACGCGTCAGCGCGGACTACCTGGTCGCCTGCGACGGCGCGAAGAGCGGCGTGCGCGAGAAGCTCGGCGTCACCATGACCGGCGACCCGCAGCTCAGCTACGAGGTCAACATCTACTTCGAGTCCGACCGGGTATTCCGCGACGCCGAGCGCCCCTCGGTGCTCAGCTGGCTGGTCCGCCCCAACGGCATGTGGGGCGGGTTGTCGGCGATCGACGGGCGGCGGCTCTGGCGGCTGTGGCTGTCGCAGATGCCGCCGGACACCGACGTCGCCGCGCTGGACGCGGGCCGCTACATACGCGATGCGGTCGGCGAGGACGTGCCGTTCAAGGTGGTCGGCGTGCTGCCCTGGCTGCGCCAGCAGCGCGTGGCCGACGCGTTCCACCGCGGCCGCGTGTTCCTGTGCGGCGATGCCGTGCACAACCTCACGCCCACCGGCGGCTTCGGCATGAACACCGGCATCCAGGACGCGGTGGACCTCGCGTGGAAGCTGCAGGGCGTGTTCAACGGCTGGGCGCCGCGCTCCATCCTCGACACCTACGTCACCGAGCGCCGCCCGGTGGCCGAGCGCAACGTGAACGAGGCGACCTATACGTTCGCCAAGCTGCTGGCGCTGCCGCACCTGCCGGCGCTGGGCACCGACGGGCCGGACGGCCGGCGCGCGCGCGACGCCATGCACCGCCACATCGTCGAGAACGACCTGGAGCGCGAGTTCCGCAACGAGGGCATCGTGCTCGGCTACCGCTACGATCCGTCGCCGCTGGTCGTGCCCGACGGCAGCGCGCCGCCGCCGGACTCGGCCACGGCCTACACCCCCAACGCGCGGCCCGGCTCGCGCGCGCCGCACGCGGAACTCGCCGACGGCCGCTCCACGCTGGACCTGTTCGGTCGCGGCTACGTGCTGATGAAGATGGGCACGGACGGCGTGGCGCTGTCCACGCAGGCCTTCGAGGCGGCGGCGTACGCGCATTGCCTGCCGCTGGAAGTGGTGAGCCTGCCCGAGCCGAACGTGCGCGAGATGTACGCGCAGCCGCTCGCGCTGGTGAGGCCCGACGGGCATGTCGCGTGGCGTGGCGCAGCCATGCCGGCCGGCGTGCGCGGCCTGGTGGACGCGATTCGCGGCGTGTCAAAAAACATCAATTAAAACAGCGACTTAATCATAAATCAACGCTTTTCTGGAGGAGGTCCTGCCATGCAAGCAAGCACACCCGGTTTCGCGCGCGCGCTGCTCGTGCTCGCATTCGCCGTCGTATCTGCTGCAACCGGCGGCGCCGCGCTCGCGCAGTCGTTCCCGTCGCGCCCGATCAAGCTGATCATCCCGTTCCCGCCGGGCGGGCCCACCGACGCCGCAGGCCGGCTGATCGCGCAGAAGATGTCCGAGGGCCTGGGCCAGCAGGTGGTGGTGGAGACGCGCGCCGGCGCCAGCGGCATCCCGGGCACGGATGCCGGCGCGAAGGCCGCGCCCGATGGCTACACGCTGACCTATGCCACCACCTCCACGTTCAGCATCCTGCCCAGCCTCGCGGCCAGCCTGCCCTACGACCCGCGCAAGTCCTTCGCGCCGATCAGCATGGTGGCCAACGGCCCGCTGCTGATCGTCGTGCATGCCGACGTGCCGGCGCAGAACCTGCGCGAGTTCATCGCGCTCGCCAAGGCGCAGCCGCGGGTGATCAACTACGGCTCGGCCGGCAGCGGCACCGTGCCGCACCTCGCGGGCGAGCTGTACAAGTCGATGGCGGACGTGGACCTCACGCACATCCCCTACAAGGGCTCGGGTCCAGCGCAGACCGACCTGATCGCCGGGCGCATCCAGGCCATGTTCGACGCGGTCGCGCCGCTCCTGCCCAACGTGCGCGCCGGCAAGCTGCGCGCGCTGGCCATTGCCAGCAACAAGCGCCTGTCGCTGATGCCGGACACGCCCACCGCCGCCGAGGCCGGCCTGCCGGGCTATGAGGTCGGCCTGTGGAACGGCGTGCTCGCCCCGGCCGGCACGCCGCGCGAGGTCGTCATGCAGTTGAACGGCGTGATGCGCCGCGCGCTGGCCGAGCCCTCCACCGAGGAAACGCTGCTGCGCTACGGCCTGGTGCCCTCGTGGAACACGCCCGAGGCCTTCGCCGCCGCGATGGAAACCGAGACCGCGCGCTGGGCGAAGGTCGTCAAGGCCTCGGGCGCGAAGCTGGACTAGCGCGGGCGGGCAACGCAAGGAGTCGGCAACACCATGGCGCTAACCAAGTCAGAGAACGAGCGCCTCACGCAAGTCGAGGGCGAGGCACCCATGGGCCAGTGGTTGCGGCGCGAGCACTGGATCCCGTTCGCCATCAGCGGCAAGCTCGTCGCCGACGGCGCGCCGCTGCGCGTGCGCCTGCTGGGCGAGGACTTCGTCGCCTTCCGCGCCACCGACGGGCGCGTCGGCCTGTTCGACGAGCGCTGCCCGCACCGCGGCGCCTCGCTCGCGCTGGCGCGCAACGAGCACAACGCGCTGCGCTGCATCTACCACGGCTGGCAGTTCGGCGTGGACGGGCGCACGCTGGACGTGCCCACGCAGGCCGGCGACAAGGAAGCGTTCTGCCGCGACGTGCCGCTGCGCCACTACCCGGTGCGCGAGGGCGGCGGCATCGCTTGGGTGTGGCTGGGCGAGCAGGGCAGGAAGGGCGCGACGCCGCCGGCCTTCCCGGACTTTGAATTCATGCACATCCCGCCGGAGAACCGGGCGGTGTTCAAGCAGACCGGCCACTTCAACTGGGTTCAGGCGGTGGAGACCACCATGGACTCGGCGCATGCCGGCGTGCTGCACCAGAGCCACGTGGCGGGCATGACGCTCGCGCACCTGGCCGAGGACCTCGCGCCGGTGTACGAGATCGAGAACCGGCCGTACGGATTCCGCTACGCCGGCATACGCACGCTGCCCGAGGGCAAGCGCTACGTGCGCGTGAATGCCTTCGTGCTGCCGTGGTACGGGGTGATCGCGCCGCGCACCTCACCTTACGAGGGCGGCAACGTGTTCTTCGCCGTGCCGATCGACAACGAGCACAGCACCTACTGGACGGTGCGCTACAAAATGGACGGGCCGATCGAGCAGGACCCCATGATCGCCTTCACCGACCCGGACGACTGGCCGCCCAAGGTGCCCGGCACGCCTGCGAACAACTGGGGCCAGGACCGCGCACTGATGAAGCAGGGCCACTTCACCGGCTTCCCGCAGCACCTGACCACCGAGGACCTGGTGATCGCGGAGAGCCAGGGCCCCATCCTCGACCGCACCAGGGAGTACCTCAACACCGGCGACGCGGCACTGGTGCGGCTGCGCCGCCTGCTGCTGGAGGCGGTGGCCGTGTTCCATGGCGCAAGCGACACGCGCCAGACCGCGGCCAGCCCGGCCAAGGTGGACTACCCCGCGTTGCGCGGCGTGGCGGGCATGCTGGAGCCGGGCGCCGACTGGCGCAAGCTGCGCGACTACTGACGCGGCTTACCCGCAGCCATCGAAACGCCACTGGATTCCCGCTTTCGCGGGAATGACGGGGGCTTCGGGTCAGCGCAGCGCGGTGGTTGCCACAAGATCGCCGTCATTCCGGACGCCGCGACAGCGTCGAGCCGGAATCCAGTGTCTTTTGCAGAATCTCGGACACGAACGCGACTGGATTCCCGCTTTCGCGGGAATGACGGGGGCTTCGCATCCATCGGTGCAGCGCGGTAATGACGGAGGCGTTGTTGCCGCCGGCGCAACGCAGGACACGGGCCACGCAGTCCGGGTCATTCCGGACGCCGCGACAGCGGCGAGCCGGAATCCAGTGTCTTTCGCGGAATCTCGGAGACGAACGCCACTGGATTCCCGCTTTCGCGGGAATGACGGGGGCCTCGCATCCACCGGCGCAACGCGGTAACGACAGGGGCTTCGTTGCCGCCGGCGCAACGCGGGACACCGGCCACGCAGTCCGGTCATTCCGGACGCTGCGGCAAGCAGCGAGCCGGAATCCAGTGTCGTTCTGCCGTCACCGGATCAGGCCGTCCCCGCCGACCCGCCTTCAGCCGGCGCGCGGCTTCCTCACGTAGCGGTTCCTCAGCACGCCGATGCGCTCGATCTCCAGCTCCACCACGTCGTTGGGCTTGAGGAAGCGCAGGTGCTCCAGGCCGCAGCCGTCGCCCACCGTGCCCGAGCCCAGCAGCTCGCCCGGGTGCAGGGTCTCGGAGCGCGCTACGTGGGCGATGCAGTCCTCCCACTTCCAGTGCATGTCGCGGGTGTTGCCGCGCGCCCATTCCTCGCCGTTCACGCGGGCGATCATGGTGAGGTTGTAGGGATCACCCACCTCGTCGGCGGTCACCAGGCAGGGCCCGAGCACGTTGCCGGTGTCGAAGTCCTTGCCCTTGCCCGGCCCCAGCGTGCCGGGCGACTCGCGCGTCTGCTCGTCGCGCGCCGAGACGTCATTGAAGATGGTGTAGCCGAAGACATGCTTCATCGCGTCCTCGCGCTTGACCTCGTAGGCCGGCTTGCCGATGAACAGCCCGAACTCCAGCTCGAAGTCCATCTGCTCGCAGTACCAGGGCCACTGGATGTCTTCCTCGTGGCCGACCACGTTCATGCGGTTCGGGTGGTAGGAGTAGGGGCGGTCGTACCATGTCTTGGGCATCTGCAGGATGCCCTTGGCGTCCATGTCGCGCATCGCCTGCTCGGGGTCGGGCTCGATGTTCGCGCGGATGCGGCGCAGCGCGGTGTAGGCCTGCAGCAGGTGCTTCTCGAAACAGAGGAAGTCGCGCATCTGCGGCGGGCGCGGGATGGGCGCGAGCAGCTTGGTGCCTTCGCGTTTCACCAGCGCGGACTTGGGGCGGTCGCCGGTCACCAGTTCGTGCGCCTGCTGGAAAGCCTCGTCGCCGCCCTCGGCGATGGCCAGCACGCTGGCCAGGTGCGCGGAGGTCTTGCCCCCGTGCCTTGCCGCGTAGGCATCCTGCAGGTCGAGGATCTGCGTGTCGCCGTCTGTCAGCGCACCGGCGCGCTGCTCCTTGCCCCGTTGGTACGTCACCAGCCTCATGGCCGCGCGCCTAGTGGTGGTGGTCCACGCCGCAGGTCCCCGCGCCGCAGGCCTTGAGCTTGTTCCGGTAGTGCAGCATCTTCGCGCTCATCTCGAACAGGTCCGGCGCGTCCTTGATGCCCTTGAACTCGTGGTACAGGCAATGCACGTTCACCACCACGCGCTCCGGGTCCAGCCAGCCGCGGAATTCGTCGAACGAGATGTCCGCCACCGCCTC
>CAIVVS010000320.1 GCA_903909415.1 uncultured Pseudomonadota bacterium
CCGGCCACGGCCAGCGCGGTGATCTTGCGTTCCAGTTGCATGACAGTCTCCTTGTGTGAGGGCGCGTGGCTCGGTGCCTTGTGGGCTGCGGCCTTTGCGCATGACTGCCATCTTGGGACGGCTTCCTTAAAGCTCCCTTAAAGGCTGGCCGCGGCCGCGCGCGGCTGGTCGGCAGGGAAAGACACCGCCGCGCGCAGGCCGCCTTCGGGCGCGTCTGCCAGCGTGATGCGCGCCGCATGCAACTCGGCGATGCGCCGCGCGATCGCCAGGCCCAGGCCGCTGCCGGATTCGCCGCTGCCGGGCACGCGGTAGAAGCGGTCGAACACGCGCTCGCGGTCCTCCGCCGGGATGCCGGGGCCGGTGTCGCTCACGCTGAGTTGCGGCGCACCGTCCTGCAGGCGCGCCGCGACGTCCACCCTGCCGCCGGCTGGCGTGTAGCGCACCGCGTTGTCCACCAGGTTGCGCAGCAGGATGGCGAGGCTGGCCGCGTCGCCGTGCACGGTGACCGGTTCCGAGGTCGCCAGGCCCAGGTCCACGCCACGCTCGGCCGCGTTCGCCGCGTGCATCGCCACCGCGTCCTTGGCCAAGGCATCCAGGGCCACCGGTCCGAACCGGTGCGAGGCGCTGTCCGGCTCCAGGCTGGCCAGTTCCAGCAGCTGTCCCACCAGGTGCGTCGCGCGGTCTATGCCTGCGGTGAGCGCGCCGGCCGCCGCCGCGCGCTCGGCGTCGCTGCCAGCGCGTTCCAGCAGCTGCGCCTGCAATCGCAATGCAGTGAGCGGCGAGCGCAGTTCGTGCGCGGCATCGCCGATGAAGGCGCGCTGCGCGGCGATCGACTCGCCCAGGCGCGCGAGCAGCCCGTTCAGCGCGCCGATCAGCGGTCGCAGTTCATCGGGCAGCGGCCCGGCCGGCAGCGGGTCCAGCGCCGAGGCGCTGCGCGCGGCCACCGCGCGCGCGGTCGCATCCAGCGGCCGCATCGCGCGCGCCACGCCCAGCCACACCAGCAGCGCGAGCAGCGGCACGATGATGGCCAGCGGTATCAGCGTGCGCAGCGCGGCGTCGGCTGCCATGCCGCGGCGCACGTTCATGCGCTGCGCCACCTGGATCACGCGGCCGCGCGACTGCACACCGAAGGTGCGCCACAGGCCGTCGGGCGTGGCGAGGTCGGCGAAGCCCAGCGCGGCCGACTGCGGCAAGGGGCTGCGCGGTCGCGAGCGGTACAGGCGCTCGCCGTCGGCGCGCCAGATCTGGATCACGAACTCGAAGTCCTCGTCCGCCTGCACCAGCGCTTCCTCGTCGCCCAGCACCATCACCTGGTCGCGCAGCGCCAGCGCCTGCTGCTGCATGTGGTAGTCGAACAGCTCGTTGGCCTCGCGCAGGGACACGTTGTAGAGCACCGCAGCCTGGATCGCGCCGGCCAGCACCACCGAGCCGATCAGCCAGGCCAGCAGCCTGGAGCGTATGGACTGCATGCTCAACCCTCGGCCGCTGGCGAGAGGCTGCGCGGCACCATGTAGCCCACGCCGCGCACGTTGCGGATGTAGGCCGTGCCCAGCTTCTTCCTTAGGCCGTGCACGTACACCTCCACCGCATTGCCCTCGCGGTCCTCGGCGCCCCAGCCGTAGAGCTTCTCCTCCAGCTGCGCGCGCGACAGCACCGCGCCGGGCCGCGCCAGCAGCGCGGCGAGCAGCGCGTACTCCTTGGGCGAGAGCGCGACCGGCGCGCCCTCGCGCGTGACCTCGCGCGTCACCGGGTCCAGGGTCACGCCCAGGTGCTCGATGCGCGGCTCGGCGCGGCCGCTCGCGCGCCGGGCCAGCGCGCGCACCCGCGCGAGCAGCACGTCCAGGTCGAAGGGCTTGGTGAGGTAGTCGTCGGCGCCCGCATCCAGGCCGCGCACCACGTCGGTGGGCGTGTCGCGCGCGGTGATCACCAGCACCGGCGTCGCGTCGCGCCGGGCGCGCAGCGCGCGCAGCACGCCGATGCCGTCGAGCTGCGGCAGGCCGATGTCCAGCAGCGCGAGGTCATACGTGCCGTCCTGCGCGGCGGCGAGCGCCGAGCGCCCGTCCAGCACCCAGTCCACCGCGAACTGCTCGCGTGACAGGGCGTCGCGCACGCTCGCGCCTATCATCCTGTCGTCCTCCACCAGCAGCACGCGCACGTCGGTTGTCCCCTGGGCTGTCGCATGATTATGCGCATGCAGGCTTAAACGGCGCTGAAGGCCCGCGCCGGCGGCGCCTGCGGATCCGCGGATTGATCTGCCGCAAGGGAACTTTGCCGTCCCGTTGTATTCTGAACGCCTGATGTCGATCCGATCCTCCCTGATGCGTAGAACCACGGCACTGCTGTGCCTGTGGGCGATGCTGTTCGCGCAGGGCGCGATTGCCGCGCATTGGGGCGGCATGCTGGCGCGCGCGCTGGATGTGCCGGTCGCGGCGGCCGGCCATGGCCATGCCGCGCAGGCCGAGGGTCCTGCCGCGCACGGGCATGGCGAACACGACCATGGCGCGCCCGAACAGGGGGCCCACGGGCATGCGGCCCACGGCCTGCCGTCGGAGCCGGGTTCGGCTGGCGAGCGCGTGTGCCAGACCCATGTCCAGTTCGACATCCAGACGCTGGACCTGCCCCGGATGCCGATGCTGGCCTCCGTGCTGGTGGGGTCGTCGATCGCGCCGGTCCATGCCGCCGCGTCGCTGCAAGCCTGCGTGCTGGCCGCTGCGTCGGCCGGCGGCATCCGACCTCCGGGCGCACCGCCGCTGTCTGTCCTGCACTGCCGTTTCCTGATCTGAGACGCTGAGCCCGGCGCGCGTGGCCGCGCGCCGTCGGCCGCGCCTGCGCATCGCGCCCGAACTGCGGGTTGCCGATGCGCCTTCCGCCCGTTGCTTCGGGCAGGTCAGATCAAGGAAATGTCAAATGAAACAGCCACTTATCGTATTTCTGGCACTTTTTGGCAGCGCGTCCGCGCTGGCCCAGCCGCAAGCGGGTCGGGCCGATCCCGCCCGCAGCGACTCCGCCTACGGCAGCCACAAGGCCTGGCAGGACCCGCAGCAACGGCCGTGGCGTGAATCCAACGAGGCGGTCACCGCCAGCGGCGCGGGCCACCAGCACGGCAGCGCGCCGGCTGTGCCGTCCGCAGCGTCGCCCACGGCGTCGCCCGCCACCACAGCCCAGGCAGCCCCCGCAGCCCCTGCGGCGCCCAAGCACGACCATGGCGACATGAAGGCGCACAAGGAAAAGATGCAGGCCGCGATGAAAGACGGGATGAAAGGCCACATGAAGGGCGAGATGAAGGGTGGCATGAAGGGTGACATGAAGGCCCACCACGAAGCCATGCAGAAGCGCATGCAGGCCAAGCATGGCGGCACGCCGGCCACGCCGCCCGCTTCGCCTACGCCGCCCCAGCCGGGCAAGTCCGACGGCGCCCACAAGCACTGAGCACACGGAGGTCGCACCATGTCCCATGCCTTTGCCCGTCGCGTGAGCCCGATCCGCGCGCGCGTCGTTTCCGCCGGCCTGCTCGTCCCGCTGCTGCTGGGCGGCTGTGCTTCCCTGTCACCGGACTCGGGCTTCGGGCCGGTGTCCGAGGTCGTGCGCCAGCGCCTGGACAAGCAGGTGCTCATGCAGCGCGACGAGGACGAGGTCGCGCGCGCCCAGGAACAGGTGCGCGCGCTGCTCGCGCGCAAGCCCTTCGGCGCCGAGGATGCGGTGCAGGTCGCGCTGCTGTCCAACCGCGGGCTGCAGGCGAGCTTCGCCGAGCTCGGCATCGCCGACGCGGACCGCGTGCAGGCGACCAGCCTGCGCAACCCGCGCCTGCATTCGCTGCGCACCACCTACGGCGATGCGGTGAGCAAGGTCGAGCAGGGCATCTCCTTCGACGTGCTGGGGCTGCTGACCCTGGGCATGCGCGGTGAGTTCGAGGCGCGCCGCGCCGGCCTGGTGCAGGCGCGCCTGGCGACCGAGGTGGTGTCGCTCGCCGCGCAGGTGCGCCGCGCCTGGGTGGAGGCGGTCGCCGCCGCCGAGATGCTGCGCTACGTGGAGCAGGTGCGCGATGCGGCCGATGCCGGCGCGGAACTCGCGCGGCGCATGGCCGCCACCGGCAACGCGTCGCGGCTGGTGGCCCTGCGCGAGCAGGCGACCTATGCCGAGGCGACGGTGATGCTGGCCCGGGCGCAGCTGGCGTCGGCGTCGGCGCGCGGCCAGCTCGCGCGGCTGATGGGCGTGGCCCCGCTGCAGGACGCGGGGCAGTCGTTCACGCTGCCCGAGCGCCTGCCCGCGCTGCCGGCCACGCCCGCGCCCGAGCGCGCCACCGACGCGGCGGCGCTGGCCACGCGCCTGGACGTGCAGGCGGCGAAACGCGAGCTGGACGCCACCGCGAACCTGCTCGGCCTGACGCGCTCGACGCGCTTCATCAACGCGCTGGAGCTGGGACGCGCGCGCACCAAGGAGGACGCGCACCCGTTCTCCTACGGCTACTCGATCGCGCTGGAGGTGCCGCTGTTCGACTGGGGCCAGGCGCGCACCGCGCGCGCCGAGGCGCAGTACATGCAGGCGGTGCACCGGCTGGCCGACGTGGCGCTGGGCGCGGGCGCGGACGTGCGCGATGCCTGGCGCAACTACCGCCACGCCTGGGAGGGCGCGCGCCACTACCGCGACGAGGTGGTGCCGCTGCGAAAGCGCATTTCCGAGGAAACCCTGCTGCGCTACAACGGCATGCTGATCGGCGTGAACGAGCTGCTGGCCGATTCGCGCGAGCAGGCCACCAGCGTCACCGCGGCGATCGGCGCGCTGCGCGACTTCTGGGTGGCCGACGCGGCGCTGCAGGCGGCCATCGACGGCGCCGGCGCGCGCCCCGCCTTCGCGCCATCGACGATGCCCACCGCTGCGGCCGCTCCGGCGACAGCCGCAGCCGGCCACTGAAAAAGGACACACCATGACCAACAGACGCAGTTTCCTGCGCGGTGCCGCGGGCGCGGCCAGCGCGGTGATCGGCGCGGCGGCGGTGTCGCGCGCCGGCGCCGCATCCATCCCCGAGGCAATGAGCCGCAATGACGCCGCCACCGTGGCGCCGTCCGCGGCCCAGGGCTACAACCCGGTGGTCACGCTCAACGGCTGGACCCTGCCGCCGCGCCTCAACGGCCGGGTGAAGGAGTTCCACCTGGTGGCCGAGCCGGTGGTGCGCGAGATGGCCCCGGGCATGAAGGCCAACCTGTGGGGCTACAACGGCCAGTCACCCGGGCCGACGCTGGAATGCGTCGAGGGCGACCGCGTGCGCATCTTCGTCACCAACCGCCTGCCCGAGCACACCACCATCCACTGGCACGGCATCCTGCTGCCCAACGGCATGGACGGCGTGGGCGGGCTCACGCAGCCGCAGATCCCGCCGGGCAAGACCTTCGTCTACGAGTTCGACATGAAGAAGTCCGGCACCTTCATGTACCACCCGCATGCCGACGAGATGGTGCAGATGGCGATGGGCCTGATGGGCCTGCTCATCGTGCATCCGCGCAACCCGTCCTTCATGCGCGTGGACCGCGACTTCTGCTTCCTGATCAACGCCTACGACATCGACCCGGGCAGCTACACGCCGCGGCCCAACACCATGCTGGACTTCAACCTCTGGTCCTGGAACAGCCGCGTGTTCCCCGGCATCGACCCGCTGGTGGCGCGCAAGGGCGACCGCGTGCGCATCCGCTTCGGCAACCTCACCATGACCAACCACCCGATCCACCTGCACGGCTTCGACTTCAGCGTGACGGGCACCGACGGCGGCTGGGTGCCGCCCTCAGCGCGGTGGCCGGAGGTAACCACGGACGTCGCGGTGGGGCAGATGCGCGCCATCGAGTTCGTGGCCGACGAAGCCGGCGACTGGGCCTTCCACTGCCACAAGTCGCACCACACCATGAACCCGATGGGCCATTCCGTGCCCAACCTGATCGGCGTGGACCAACGCGGCCTGACCGAGCGCATCTCGCGCCTGGTGCCGGACTACATGGCGATGGGCTCGGCCGGCATGGCCGAGATGGGCTCGATGGAGATGCCGCTGCCGGACAACACCCTGCCGATGATGACCGGCGCCGGCCCGTTCGGCCCGCTGGAGATGGGCGGCATGTTCACCGTGCTCAAGGTGCGCGAGGGCCTGGCGCGCGGGGACTACAAGGACCCGGGCTGGTACCGGCATCCCGAGGGCACGGTGGCGCGCGAGTGGACCGGCGAGGTGCCGGCCGCGCGCAGCGCGGCGTCCGCCAATCCGTCCGGGTCTTCCTCCGCATCTTCCTCCGGACCATCGTCCGGGTCTTCCGCCGGACCATCGCCCGGAGCCGCGAAGGCCAGCAAGCCCCTGGACGTGCGCCGTGACGGCGCGCACCGCCACTGAACAAGGAGGGCGCATGAAGAACGCAAGCCACGGTGTGTCGGGAACCCTGCTTGTTTCCCTTGTTGCGTCGTTGCTGGCTTCGGGCGGCGCCATGGCGCACACCGAGCGCCATGGCGCGCCGCCGCCCTTCGACGCCGCGAAGGCCGAGCAGCAGGCCGTCGGCATCGCAGGCGACCCGAAGCGCGCCACCCGCACCATCCGCATCACGATGGATGACACGCTGCGTTACACGCCCGCGCGCATCAGCGTGAAGCAGGGCGAGGTGGTGCGCCTGGTCGTGAGCAACCGCGGCAAGGCCATGCACGAACTGGTGCTGGGCACGCGCGCCGAGCTGCTCGCGCACGCCGAGATGATGAAGCGGCACCCGAACATGGAGCACGACGAGCCGCACATGGCCCATGTCGCGCCCGGCCGCTCGGTGACGATCACCTGGCGCTTCAACCGCGCCGGGGAGTTCCTGTACGGCTGCCTGCTGCCCGGCCATTTCGAGGGCGGCATCGTCGGCCATGTGGATGTGAGACCATGAACGCGGAGGCAAGGATGATGCGCGGAATGATGATGCTGGCAATGTGCCTGGCCATGCCGTCGATGGCGCTGGCCCAGTCGTGGACGCAGGCCGAGGTGCGGCGCGTGGACCGCGACGCGAAGAAGATCACGCTCCGGCACGAGGCGATCACCAACCTCGACATGTCGGCCATGACCATGGTGTTCCAGGTCGCCGAGCCGGCGATGCTGGACGCGGTCAAGCCGGGCGACAGGGTGCGCTTCGAGGCCGAGAAGATCCCGGGCGGCTATCGGGTCACCCGCATCGAGACAACAGGGATGGACGCAGCCAAATGAAACTGACCTTCCTCGGCGCCACCGGCACGGTGACCGGCTCCAAGACGCTGGTGGAGCACGGGGGACACCGCCTGCTGGTGGACTGCGGCATGTACCAGGGCTTCAAGAACCTGCGCCTGCGCAACTGGTCGCCGCTGCCGGTGCCGCCGCGCGAGCTGGAAGCGGTGGTGCTCACGCACGCGCACATCGACCACAGCGGCTGGCTGCCCTTGCTGTACAAGCAGGGTTTCCGCAAGCGCGTCTGGTGCACCGAGTCCACCGCCGAGCTGTGCCGCATCCTGCTGCCCGATGCCGGGCACCTGCAGGAGGAAGAGGCGGCCTACGCCAACCGCAAGGGCTTCTCGCGCCACAAGCCGGCGATGCCGCTCTATACCGAGGCCGACGCGGTCGCCTCGCTCAAGCTGCTCGCGCCGGTGGAGTGGGACCGCAAGTTCCTGGCCGTGCCCGGCGTCGAGGCCTGCCTGCTGCGCGCCGGCCACATCCTGGGCGCATCCATGGTGCGGCTGGCCGCGGAAGGGCGCAGCGTGCTGTTCTCCGGCGACCTGGGCCGACCCGACGACCCCATCATGCGCGCGCCGGTGCCCCCGCCGCAGGCCGATGCGCTGGTGATCGAGTCCACCTACGGCAACCGGCTGCACGAGCCGGGCGACCCGGCCGAGCGCATCGCGGAGATCGTCAACCGCACCATCGCGCGCGGCGGCGTGGTGCTGATCCCGGCCTTCGCGGTCGGGCGCGCGCAGTCCATGCTGTGGCACATCGTCACGCTCAAGGAGCGCGGCCTGCTGCCGGCCTCGCTGCCGGTGTACCTGAACAGCCCGATGGCGGTGGACGCGACCGCGATCTATCGGCGCCATCCCGGCGAGCACCGGCTGGACCGCGAGGCCTGCGCCCGCATGGGCGCGGGCGCGACGGTGGTGAACACGCCGCAGGATTCGATCAACCTGAACGCGATGCCGGGTCCGATGGTGGTGATCGCCGCCAGCGGCATGGCCACCGGCGGGCGCGTGGTGCACCACCTCAAGGCCTTCGCGCCGGATGCGCGCAACACCATCCTGCTGGTCGGCTTCCAGGCCGGCGGCACGCGCGGCGCGGCGCTGCTGGAGGGCGCGCCCACCATCAAGATCCATGGCGA
>CAIVVS010000321.1 GCA_903909415.1 uncultured Pseudomonadota bacterium
GGAGTTCCTGTTGGGCGCCGGGGGCGAGTTCTGGTTCATGGAGATGAACACGCGCCTGCAGGTCGAGCACGGCGTGACCGAGCTCGTGACCGGCCTCGACCTGGTCGAGTGGCAGTTGCGCGTAGCCCAGGGCGAGCCGCTGCCGCTCACGCAGGAAGAGATCCTTCCGCGCGGCCACGCCATGGAAGTGCGCCTGTGCGCCGAAGACGCCGCGCACGAATTCCTGCCGCAGGCCGGTGGCGTGCTGCTGTGGGCGCCGGCCGCGGATGCGCGCATCGACGCGGCGCTGGAAAACGGCCTGGCCATCCCGCCTTACTACGACTCCATGCTGGCCAAGGTCATGGGGCACGGCGCGACCCGCGCCGAATGCGTGGCCGCGCTGGCCGCCGCCTGCGAGCGCACCGTGCTGCTCGGGGTGCGCCACAACCTGGGGTTCCTCGCCGATTGCCTGCGCGAGCCCGAGTTCGCCGCCGGCCGCGCCACCACCTCCTTCATCGGCCGGCATTTCCCGGCCGAGCGGCGCCAGCCCGCGCCGCCGCCCGCGGCGGCCTGTGTGGCTGCGGCATTGCTGTTCACGCGTGCGGCCGAAGGCCGCGGCTGGACCAACGCGCTGGCCCTGGGCAGCCGCGTCGAGCTCGAGGCCGACGGCATGCCGCGCACGGGGTATCGCGTCACGCCCGAACGTGAAGGTTCCATACTCGTTGCACACACGGGCGCCGCAGCCGGCGCTGAGCCCTTCGTGGTGCGCAATGCGCTGCAGTCGGCCGACGCTCTGGCGTTCGAACTGGACGGTATCGCGCATCGCGTGCGACACGCGCGCGACCCGGACGGTACGCTTTGGCTGCACTGCGGCGGCCGGCAATTCGTGTTCCGCGACGTGCTGCACCTGCGCGGCGCTGCCGGCGAGGGCGCCGGTGCCGCGGGCGGCGTGCTGCGTGCGCCGCTGTCCGGCCGCGTGGTGCATGTGCCGGTTGCGGTCGGAGCCGTGGTTGCCAAAGGCGAAACACTGGTGGTGATCGAATCGATGAAGATGGAACATGCGCTGACCGCGCCAGTGGAGGGCACCCTCGCCGAGCTGCTGTGCGCCAAGGGCGACCAGGTGAGCGCGGGCCGCGTGCTGGCCCGTGTCGCCGCCGCCGTCGCAGCCGAAACCACCGGACCGGCATGAACGCGAAGACAACCAAGCCAGGCAGGAAGACCCTCAGGATCGGCGGCGCCGCCGGCTTCTGGGGCGATTCGGCGCTCGCCACGCCGCAACTGCTCGCGGTGCCCGACCTCGACTACCTCGTCTTCGACTACCTCGCTGAGACGACGATGTCGATCCTGCAGCGCGCGCGCATGAAGGATCCCGCGCTGGGTTACGCCACCGACTTCGTGTCGGCAGTGGTCAAGCCGCACCTGAAGGAATGCCTCGCGCGCGGCATCAAGCTGGTGTCGAATGCCGGCGGCCTGAATCCGGAGGGCTGCCGCGACGCGATCCTGGCAGTCGCGCGCGAGCTGGGCCTCGAGCCCAAGGTTGCGGTGGTGACGGGCGACGACCTGATGCCGCAGCTCGAGGCGCTGCGCGCCGAGGGCGTGCGGGACCTGCAGCAGGGCACGCCGCTACCGGCCAAGGTGCTGTCGGCCAACGCCTACCTGGGCGCGCAGCCGATCGCCGCCGCTCTCGCGCAGGGCGCCGACATCGTGGTCACAGGGCGCTGCGTGGACAGTGCCGTAACCCTGGGTGCGGCGGCCTACGAGTTCGGCTGGGACTGGCAGGACTGGGACCGCCTTGCGCAGGCCTCGCTCGCCGGCCACATCATCGAGTGCGGCGCGCAGGCCACCGGCGGCCTCTTCACCGACTGGGAAGACGTCCCCGACTGGGCCAACATCGGCTACCCGGTGGTGGAGATGCGCGAGGACGGGTCGTTCGAGGTCACCAAACCCGCGGGGACCGGCGGCCTCATCAGCGTGGCCGCGGTGGGCGAGCAGGTGCTCTACGAGATCGGCGACCCGGCCAATTACGTGCTGCCCGACGTGGTGTGCGATTTCCGCGCCGTGAAGATCACCGCCGCCGGCCCCGAGCGCGTGCGCGTCTCCGGCGCTTGCGGCCGGCCGCCCACGCCGGGCTACAAGGTCTGCGCCACCTGGCAGGACGGCTACCAGGTCACATTGCACCAGATGATCCGCGGCATCCGCGCGGTCGCCAAGGCGCAGAAAACCGCCGACGCGCTGATCGAACGCACGAGAAAGCAGATGGCGGGGCGCAAGTTCGTCGACTACACGGAGCTGCGCGTGGAGATGCTGGGTTGCGAATCGCACTACGGGCCGCACGCTCGCATCGGTCAATCGCGCGAGGTGGTGCTGCGCATCGGCGTGCGCCATCCCGAGGCGAAGGCGCTCGCCTTCCTGCAGAAGGAATCGGTGTCGGCCGGCACCTCGATGGGGCCCGGCACGCGCAGCCATTTCGGTGGGCGCGCCGACATCCAGTCGGTGATCAAGCTGTATTCCTTCCTGGTCGACAAGGCGCGCGTCCCGGTCGAGGCGCGCTGCGGTGACTCGGTGCAGAAGTTCGCGGTGGCGGCCGAGATCGGCGTGCCCGTACCGGCGCCCGAACTCGAAGTGGTCGCCCCGGCGGGCGCGCCGTCCGAGGACACGATGGAGGTGCCGCTGGTGCAGCTCGCCTGGGCGCGCAGCGGCGACAAAGGCAACGACGCCAACATTGGCGTGATTGCGCGGCAGGCGAGGTACCTGCCGCTGCTGCGTGCCGAGCTGACGGCCGAACGCGTCAAGGCGCACTTCGCGCACCTGGTGGAGGGCGAGGTCGAGCGCTTCGACCTGCCCGGCATAGGCGCGATGAACTTCCTGCTGCACTCCGCGCTGGGCGGAGGCGGCACGGCCAGCCTGCGCTCGGACCCGCTGGGCAAAGCCTATGCGCAGATCCTGCTCGACATGCCGGTACGCGTGCCGAAGGGACTGCGTTGACCACGATAACGATACAGCGCGCGAGTGCGAGGAGGAGGCAATGATGCAGAAGACCAGGAGGGCGGTTGCCGCATTGATCGCCATGGGCGGACTGTGCGTCGCGTTCAACGTGCAGGCACAGGCCTGGCCCGCGAAGCCGGTCAAGTTCGTGGTCGGCGCCGCCGCCGGCGGCTCGGCCTCGGATGCGGCCACGCGCTTTTTCGCCGACCGCATCCGCGAGGCGACGGGGCAGGCCATGCTGGTCGAGAACAAGCCCGGCGCCGACGGCAACGTGGCCGCCGAAATCGTCGTGCGCTCGCCCGCCGACGGCTACACCGCGCTGGTCACCGGCAACAACACGCACGCGGCGAACATCCATCTTTACAAGGCGCTGAACTACGACCCTTACAAGGACTTCGCACCGGTTACCACCTATGCGCGCGTGCCCTACATCCTGCTCGCCAACCCCGACAAGATCCCGGCGCGCACGCTGAAGGACTTCATCGCCTTCGCCAAGGCCAACCCCGGCAAGCTCAACTACGCCAGCGCCGCGGTGGCGAGTCGCGTCGGTGTGGAACAGCTGAAGGTGTACGCAGGCTTCACCGCGCAGAACGTCAACTACAAGTCCGGCGCCCAGGCGATGACCGACCTGCTCGGCGGGCAGGTGGACTTCTACATTTCGGACGCCGTGAACGCGCTGGTGCAGATCCGCGCGGGCCGCGCCGTCGGCCTCGGCGTCACGGTCAACCAGCGCCTGGCGAGCGCGCCCGACCTGCCCACCATTGCGGAGCAGGGCTTCCCGGACTACGACTTCTCGTCCTGGCTGGCCGTCTGGGTGCCGGCGGCCACGCCGCCCGAAGCCGTGCGCGCGATGAGCGACCACATCAACAAGGCCATGGATTCCGAGGCGGGCAAGGATTTCCTCGCCAAGCGCGGCTTGCTGGCCTATCCCGGCTCGCCGCAGGCGCTGCTCGCGCTGCAGACGCGCGAGACCGAGCGTTGGGGCCGCGCCATCAAGGCCGCGGGGATGGAGCAGCAATGAGCGCGCATGTCCTGCGAGCCCTGAAGTTCGAAGTCGAGAACCGTGTCGGGATCATCACGATGAACCGGCCGGAGGAACGCAACTGCGTCTCGGACGAATTCAAGGCCGACTTCCTGCACCTGATGCGCGAGCTCGCGTACAACCGCGAGCTCGGCGCCATCATCGTGACTGGCGAAGGCGGTGTCTTCTGCAGCGGCGGCGACCTCAAGTTCCTTCAGGACAACGAGCGCTCGGTCGACTGGGACCGCCGGCGCATGTACATGCTGCACGACTGGGTGCAACTATTGATGAACCTGGAGATCCCGGTGATCGCGGCGGTCGACGGCCCGGCCATCGGCGCGGGGTTCGGTTTGGCGCTGGCCGCGGATTTCATCCTGTGCTCGGACCGTGCCTACTTCCGAGCTTCGTTCGGGCGAATCGGCCTGGTGCCCGACGCCGGCATGATGTTTTCGCTGCCGCGCATGGTCGGGCTGCCGGCTGCCAAGGAAATCATCTATACCGGCCGCAGCGTGGGCGCGCAGGAGGCAAAGGATCTGCGCATCGCGCTGTCGGTGCATAAGCCCGGGGAGTTGATGGGGGCAGCGCGGTCGCTCGCCAGACGCCTCGCGCTCGGGCCGACCTCGGCCATCGGCGCGACCAAGCGGATACTCAACCAGTCGTTCAACCTGGATGCGCGCGCGCTGGTCGAGATGGAGGCGGCCGCGCAGGCGATTTTTTTCAGTTCCGGATTCCACAAGCAGGCGGTCGGGGATTTCCTCGCCAAGCGTCCCCTCGCGTACGATTGGGATCGCTTCGAAAAAGACGGAAAGTAGTTCGCAAACAACGGAGGAGACAATGAAAAAAACCATTCCTATGCTCGGTGCCCTGGTCGGCGCCGCCCTGGCCCTGCTGGCTGCGCAAGGTGCGCAGGCGCAGGCCTGGCCGTCCAAGCCGATCAAGTTCGTGGTCGGCTACGCGGCGGGCTCGGCCACCGACGGCACCACGCGCTTCTTCGGTGAGAAGATCCGCGAGGCCACCGGCCAGGCCGTGCTGGTCGAGAACCGCCCCGGCGCCGACGGCAACCTCGCCGCCGAGTACGTGGCGCGCTCCGACAAGGACGGCTACACGGCCCTGGTCACCGGCAACTCCACGCACGCGGCCAACGTCCATCTTTACAAGAAACTCAACTACGACCCGGACAAGGATTTCACGCCGGTCACCACCTTCGCGCGCGTGCCCTACATCCTGATTGCGCATCCCGACAAGGTGCCGGCGCGCAACCTCAAGGATTTCATCGCGTTCGCCAAGGCCAACCCGGGCAAGCTGAGCTACGGCAGCGCGGCCGCGGCCAGCCGCATCAGCGTCGAGCAGCTCAAGCTGCTGGCCGGTTTCGACGCGGTCAACGTGAATTACAAGGCCAGCCCGCAGGCCATGACCGACCTGATCGGCGGCCAGTTCCACTTCTACGCGGCCGACATCGCCACCGGGCTCACGCAGGTGCGCGCCGGGCGTGTGATCCCGCTGGCCATCACCATGAATCAGCGCGTGGCCGCGGCGCCCGAGATCCCCACCGTGGCCGAGTCCGGCTTCCCGGACTACGATTTCTTCTCCTGGCTGGCCGTGTGGGTGCCGTCGGGCTCGCCCGCCGAGGCC
>CAIVVS010000322.1 GCA_903909415.1 uncultured Pseudomonadota bacterium
GACAGCACGCCGCGCGCCACCAGCGCCGCGGTCATCGAGTATTCGCGCACGCCCACCCGGCGCCCGGCGAGGTCGCGCGGGCCGCGGATGCCGCGGTCGTCCCGCACGAAGAACGCCGAGTGGCGGAACATGCGCGAGGGGAACAGCGGCAGGCCGACGTAGTTGCACTTGCCCTCGGCCGTCAGGTACAGGTAGTTGGAGAACGACAGTTCGGCGACGTCGAACTCGCCGGTGTCGAAGGCGCGCGCGAACAGCTCCTCCAGCGGCGGGCATTCGACCACCGCGTCATGTCCCTTGATCCCCACGCGGCCATCCAGCAGCGCCTGCGTCCTGTCGTAGCGCCCCACCCCGATGCTCAGCTTCATGCCCCTGATTCCCATTCCCGATGCGGTTTCTATTCCACCGGCGCGCGATTTCGTCGCGGATTCCGGCGCTAAGTGGCATTTCCGGGGCGGATCACCCACTGCGGTGGTCAGGCATCCCGGTGCCGAGTCACGGAGTTTGCGCAATTCTGCCCGTAAACGCCAATCTGTCACAGACGGTGAAATCCGGGCCGTGTACAAAGGACTGGCTGGGCCGGGACTGGGAGGTCTCGGGAGAAACAGGAATGGAACAGATGCACAAGGCAAGGATCCTGCTGGTCGATGATGACGAAGTGCTGCTCGCTTCGCTCAGGGCGCTGCTCAAGGCCACCGGCTACGACGTACTCACCGCGGTCAACGGCCTGAAGGGCCTGGAAGCCGCGATCGAACACCAACCCGACCTGGTCCTGCTGGACGTGCGCATGCCGGTGCTGGACGGATTCGGCATGCTGGCGGCGCTGCGCGCCAACGCCGCCACCCGCGCCACCCCGTGCGTGGTGCTGACCGCGCTGGACGACCGCGAATGCCTGGCCAACGCGGTGCGCCACGGCGCCGACGGCATGCTGCTCAAGCCGGTGCAGGCCGACGCGCTGCTGCAGGCGATCGCCAGCCGGCTGGAAGTGCTCAGCGCGCGCAAGCACCTGGGCATGGTGGCCGTGCCGTCCACGCGGCCCGCGCCCGGCGCGCGCAACGCCGAGGACGAACTCGAGTCCGCCCTCATGGAACCCAGCCGGCGCGCCCCGTTCAAGGAATCGCGCCAGGTATCGGTGCTGTTCTCGGACGTGCGCAACTTCTCGCGCCTGGCGGAGATGCTGCCCTCGTCGGATGTCGCCGAGGTGCTGCAGGGCTACTACGAGCTGGCCGGCGAGGTCATCCGCCACCAGGGCGGCATGCTGGTGCGCATCATCGGCGACGCGCTGCTGGCGGCGTTCGAGTCCCCGGTCAACCTGGCGAGCGACCATGCGGGCCGCGCGGTGCGCGCCGGCCTGCTGCTGCAGATCACGGCGCGCGACTACGCGCGCGAGCTGGAGCGCCGCTACCCCGGGCGGGAGCTGCCGACCTTCGCGGTGGGCACCGGCATCCATACCGGCGAGGTGATGGTGTGCAGCATGGGACCCGGCCGCACCTCGGAAGTCACCATCATCGGCGACACGGTGAACGTCGCCGCCCGCCTGGAAGCGCGCAGCAAGGAGAACGGCTGCACGGTGATCGCCAGCGCGACCACCGCGGACGTGGCCGACGGGCGCTTCGTGCGCGGGTCACGCGAATCGGTGCTGCTCAAGGGGCGGCTGGCCCCGGTCGAGGCGGTGGAGATCCTGGGCTTTGCCCCGCGCGAGCGCAGCGGCCCGGAAGTGGTGGCGCTGCGCGCCTGACCCCGGCGCGGCGCGGGCAGACCCCCGGCCTGCGCCGGCCCCGCGAATCTGGTGATAATGGCGGGCTTGCGGACGCGGCGGCCATGCCGGCGCGCGTCCCCGCAACCCGACCTTCCCAAACTCCAGGAGTGCATCGATGAAACTCTATTTCTCCCCGGGCGCCTGCTCGCTGTCCCCCCACATCGTCCTGCGCGAAGCGGGCATGGCCTTCGACATGCAGAAGGTCAACCTGAAGACCAAGGAAATGGAAGGCGGCGGGGACTTCACCACGGTCAACGGCAAGGGCTACGTGCCGGCGCTGCAGATGGACGACGGCCAACTGCTGACCGAGGGCCCGGCGATCGTGCAATGGGTGGCCGACCAGAAACCCGCCTCGGGCCTCGCGCCTGCCGCCGGGACCATGGAGCGCTACCGCCTGCAGGAAATGCTGAACTTCATCACCGCGGAAGTGCACAAGAACTTCTCGCCGCTGTTCAACCCGGCCGCGGTGCCGGAGTGGAAGGCCGCGGCGACCGCCAACCTCGAGAAGCGCTTCACCTTCCTCGCCAAGCACCTCGAGGGCAAGGACTACCTGTTCGGCAGCCAGTTCACCGTCGCGGACGCCTACCTGTTCACCGTGCTGAACTGGACCAGGATGGTGGGCATCGACCTGGCCGGCAAGTGGCCGGTGCTGGCCGCCTACCACGGCCGGGTTGCCGCGCGCCCGAAGGTGCAGGAAGCGCTCAAGGCCGAAGGCCTGGTGAAGTAAGGTGCCCTCCCTCGAGGATCTGCACAAGGGCTGGCAGGCCTACCTGCCGGCCGGCTTCCAGCCGCCGGAGGCGGGCGAACTCAAGCTCGCCGACGCGGAGTGGAAAAAGCGCCTGCAGGGCATGGCGTACACGGTGCTGCGCCACGAGGGCACCGAGCGCGCCGGCACCAGCGAGCTGAACGACGAGCACCGCGACGGCGTGTTCGTCTGCGCCGGCTGCGATGCGCCGCTGTTCAGTTCGGCGATGAAGTTCGACTCCGGCACCGGCTGGCCGTCGTTCTTCACCGCCATCCCGGGCGCGCTCAAGACCAGCCGCGACTTCAAGCTGATCCTGCCGCGCACCGAGTACCACTGCGCGCGCTGCGGCGGCCACCACGGCCACGTGTTCAACGACGGCCCCGCGCCGACCGGGCAGCGCTATTGCAACAACGGCGTGGCGCTGCGCTTCCTGCCGAAGGAAGGCTGAGCGCGCCCGCGCCAGCGTAGGGAGCGCCGCCCGCCGGCGCCACCGATCCGCCAGCCGGACAATCCATCGCCGCCCCGTACAATGCGGCGATGGAATCCAACGGCACCCCGCAGCCTTCGTCCGACCCCGCTTCGTCCCACCCGTATTCCGCGCTGACACCGGACGCCGTGCTCGACTGCATCGAGTCGGCCGGCCTGCACCCGGACGGCCGCATGCTCGGCCTGAACAGCTACGAGAACCGCGTCTACCAGGTCTGGATGGACGAGGGCCAGCCGGTGGTGGCCAAGTTCTACCGGGCTGACCGCTGGAGCGACGCGCAGATCCTCGAGGAGCATGCCTTCACCACCGACCTCGCCGGGCGCGAGATCCCGGTGGTGGCGCCGCTGGAACTCCACGGACGCACGCTGCACGGCCACGGCGGCTTCCGCTTCGCCGTGTACCCGCGGCGCGGCGGGCGCACGCCCGAACTGGATCACCCCGAGACGCTGGAATGGATAGGCCGGTTCATCGGGCGCATCCACGCGGTCGGCGCCGTGTCGCCCTTCGTGGAACGCCCGTATGTGGACATCGACGCCTTCGGCGACGAGCCGCGCGAGTGGCTGCTGGACCACGACTTCATCCCCGAGGACCTGCGCGAGGCATGGACCAGCGTGGTCGACCTGGCGCTGGACGAGGTCGAGCGCTGCTGGGACCGTGCCGGC